>PXPT01000031.1 GCA_003021505.1 Cyanobacteria bacterium QS_4_48_99
GCTTTTCTGCTCATCAGTTGAGTTTGATGCAGTTGTCAGCTAGAGTCACGACTCCTTTCTATTACTGTCTTTATCTTTTCTTGATCAATTACCTCTTAGAATTAAAAGTTGGGAGTTTTTCCGAATTCCGCACTCCGAGTTCGGAATTATTAGGGGTGGCTGTTAGTAATCCCTCAAAAAGATTTCTACCATCTGTTAGTCCTAAAATGGGGTCCGAGGCACGTTCTGGGTGGGGCATCATTCCTAAGATGTTGCCTTGCTGGTTCGTGATACCAGCGATGTTGTTGAGGGAACCGTTGGGATTGCTACTGTAGCGAAACAGGATTTGACTATTCTGTTCTAAGGCTTTGAGTGTGTCAGTGTGGGCGTAGTAGCAACCTTCTCCGTGGGCAATGGGTAGAGTAATCACCTGTTCTGGGGAGTAGGCTTGTGTCCAGGGTAAATTAGTATGCTCAACTTTTACAGGAACGCGATCGCAGATAAAATGCAAGTTCCGGTTGCGAATCAGTGCCCCTGGCAGAAGTCTCATTTCGGTTAAAATCTGGAAGCCGTTACAAATTCCGAGAACCCATTTCCCTGCCCTAGCGTGTTCAATTACACTGTTCATCACTGGCGAAAACTGGGCGATCGCACCACAGCGCAAATAATCTCCGTAGCTGAATCCGCCAGGAATCACCACCACATCCAAATCGGAAAGATCGGTTTCGCGATGCCAAACCATACGCGTGGATTGGTTAAGTAAGTCGCTGGTGACGTATGCCACATCGTGATCGCAATTTGATCCCGGAAAAACAATTACTCCAAATTTCATTATTCATCCCTTCACTACACTGAGGTGTTGCTATATACAGGCGTTAAATCGAAGCGATAATCCTCAATCACCGGATTCGCCAATAATTGGTCACACATGCGATCTAAGCGCTCTCGCGCCTTTTGCTCATCTGCTGCTGTTAGAGTCAACTCAATGTATTTGCCCATTCTGAGCTGCTCTACTCCCTCATAGCCAAGCTGCTGAAGTCCCGACTGTACCGCCACACCAGCAGGATCAAGAACGGAAGATCGCAGCGTAACATAAATGTAAGCTTGGTACTTCATTGCTCCTGCCCTAATCAATTCTGTTTTGTACTATACCCAAAATGCGCCTTCGCAGTTCCTTAAAGCGCCGCCTGCCACTCCAGGGCAAGATTTATTAGTTTAGCTAAAGAAGCGATCGCCAACAGAAAAGACGATGAAAACCCAGCGCACCCGTTCTCAACAGCGAGTTTTGACTCTGCTTAACACTCTAAATTCTGCTGTCTCAGCACAAGATATTCATATGGAATTGCGCCAGCGCAATCAAACCACAGGACTCGCCACCGTTTACCGTGCCTTAGAAGCGCTGAAACTGGAAGGAGCAGTGCAGGTACGAACTTTGCCCAACGGAGAATCGCTCTACGATCCCGTGCATCGAGACCAACACCACCTTACTTGCCTCAACTGTGGAACCTCAACCCCCATCGATGAATGCCCTGTTCAGGAACTAGAAAGCCAGCTACAACAGTCTAACCAGTTTAAAGTGTTTTATCACAGCTTAGAGTTTTTCGGACTATGCGACCAATGCCAAACTAATTCGTAATTTGTGGGTGGGAGTTGCTGAACCGACTAGAGGGGAATCGCGCCGGAGGTTGCCTCCGGTGTTTATAGGTTCCCCGTCGAATCATCAACTACGAATTATCCTGATGCTTGCTTTGATCAAACTCTAGATTCAGCGGCTGAGAATTTCGGTTGTTATCTTCTCCCACCACTGAACGCATTCCTTCTAGAGTGGAGGCAAGATTACGAGGGTCCATAAACATCACTTTGCTGCTTTCACTACTGCCAATAGTTTTGCCCATTTCGAGGTAGTTCTGGGTGAGCAAGAACTGTAGGGCTTCACGCACATGGGAATTAGATTGCAGCTTCTCGGTAATGATTTGCAGTGCCTCAGCAGTCGCTTGTGCCCTCTGGATTTGCTGTTCGCGTTCTGCCTCCGCTTTGAGAACAGTTGCCTTTTTTTGTGCCTCAGCTTCAAGCACGCTGGAGTCAGCCTGCCCTCTAGCGGTGTTGACTGCGGACTCTTTTTCTCCCTCGGAAGTGAGGATGGCTGCCCGTTTTTTGCGTTCCGCTGCCATTTGTAATTCCATCGAGTCTTGGACTGCTTGAGAGGGAGTAATGTCGCGCAGTTCTACCCGTGTTACTTTCACACCCCAGGGATCAGTGGCAACATCGAGTTCCCGCAGTAGAATTTCGTTGACTTCTTCTCTGGCGGTAAAAGTCTGATCGAGTTCGAGTTTGCCCATTTCTGAGCGAATCTGGGTTAGCACCAAATTCTCCATCGCCTTGTGGAGATCTTCAACGCGGTAGTAGGCTTTTTCCATGTCAACAATCCGCCAGTAGACTACCGCATCCACCTCGATAGAGACATTATCGCGGGTGACGCAGCGTTGAGGCGGAATGTCAATCACTTTTTCACGGGTGGTTTCTTTGTAGACGACTTTATCGATAAAAGGAATAACAAAGTTTAGTCCTGGGTCAAGTCTCCTTTTGTACTGTCCCAGACTTTCCACCAAAGCTTCGTTGCGAGTTCTAACAATTTGAACTGAGCCTGCTAGGGCAGATCCACCAAACACCAACGAAATAAGTAAAAAGATTAATTGATTCATTTTTTAAGTATCTCCTTCTGCCTGCTTCAAGAGTGCAGAATGTTTTGTGGTACAACAATTAGCGTGTTACCTTCGCGCCTGAGGATATAAACTTTTTGATGGGCAGCGATCGCTTGCTCCTCGTCTTCGCATCTAGCTCGCCAGGAATTGCCTTCGTATAAAACTCGTCCTGCCTGCCCTGGGGAAATTTCGCTCAGGGTTTCCCCTTCGGTGGCTTCATCGAGGGGAGAACGCTTGCGCCGGGGTGTAAACAAACGTCGTGCTAAAAAAATTAGCAGTGTAGAAAACAGCAGCCACAGCACTGCCTGCAAGGTAAACTGAGGCAAAATCAATGACACCACAGCCACTAGCAAAGCACTGACACCCATCATGAAGGCGACAAAGGCGGTGGGGAAAATAAACTCCATCAAGCAAAGGATTGACCCAGCAATTAGCCAGAGTAGGGTGGGACTCATAAAGCTGGCAAGTGCGAATAATTAACGGCGATCACGCTGATTGGGAATATTGACCCAGCAATTAGCCAGAGTAGGGTGGGACTCATAAAGCTGGCAAGTGCGAATAATTAACGGCGATCACGCTGATTGGGAATGAAGAACCTAGGGTGTCCTATCTATCATAGCTTCTGCGGTGATGGATGCCTGGTTAGTCAGTAGTCGCTTCGCTCCAGTCCTTAGTCATTGGTAACTCACAGTTAAATTTTGTAAACGCTCTTCACTAAGGACTACGGACTAATGACTACTGAGTGACGCTCCTATGCAAAAATAGTAGGATGGCTTGGAAATAATGCTGTTTGCGTTTCGCCGTCGCACCAGAAGTAGCGCATGCAGGGCAATAGCAAACTTTAGCTTCGATAGCGCCCAAAGAGAGGGAACACTAATAATATGAAGGTTGGCGATCACGTTCGCGTCAAAGAATCTGTTGTAGTCTACCACTATCCTCAAAACAAAAATGAGCCTGTTGATATTAAGGGGAGGGAAGGAGAAGTGCAGGCAATTATTACAGAATGGCAAGGAAGACCCGTAAGTGCCAATTTCCCATTTAAAGTCAAGTTCGAGAAAAAATTTCAGGCTCACTTGCGAGAGGATGAGCTAGAACTGGTCGAAAGTAAGGAATAAGTTTCAGATTACAGCTTGCAGGTTGAAGATTGCAGGTTGCGGGTTAAAGGTTATCCCCTGATCTCCATTGTCCATCTCATCCCTACGTCCCCGCGTCTTCCCTGCCTATGCTCCCCTGCTTCCCCTGCTTTCCTTCAAATCCACCCCCGGAGCCAATAAACCACGATGCCGACGTATTCTTTGATTGCTCTAGTGGTGAGGGCAAGGCGATCTACGCTAGGCAGGAGATTAAGTAGGGTTGCCTGAGGGGTGCGATCCAGTTGTTCAAGGTCAGGTTCTGCGATCAAAAAGTCGGTGGGGGCAGGGACAGCTTCAATGCCTTGGCTTTGGAAAACCAGCAGCGATCGCGGCATATGAATTGCTGAAGTTACTAACAGCACTCGATCAAGGTTGCGGCGTTCGAGAATTTGCCTCACGTTAACGGCATTCTGGTGGGTATTAAGGGAGTTAGATTCTTGAGTAATATCGGAGGGGTTAACCCCTATGAAGGTAAGGAGTTTGGTTATATCAGCCGCTTCTGAGCCACCGCTGCCTTGCCAATCAATCCGCCCCCCAGCAGTAATAATTAAGGGCGCTTTGTTCTCTCGATATAATTGGGCTGCGTAAAAGACGCGATCACCTCCTTCGGCGACATCCACCATTGGTCTAGGGAACCAAGCAGGCTTGAGTGATCCGCCTAACACTACAATTGCCTCTGCGCTTGGCAATTCGCCTTCTGGGATATGCTGCCACTCTAGCGATCGCGCTAGGGAAGAACTCACCCAACCATTACTTGCCAATAACAGCACTGCCAACCCCAAAAATACCGGTAGAGGCGTCCAGCGCGATCGCTTCCACCACACCAGCAAAGCAACCAGCAGCAGCAAACAAGCCAGCCCTAGGGGATAGAAAAATAGCGGCAGTAGCTTCGAGAAAAATAAAAACATACTTTTGTTATTTCTCCTTCGTTGTTCGTCATTGGTCATTCGTAACCAACAGTTAAATTTGGTAAACGTCAGCACCAACAACTAATGACCAACAACTAATAGACGTTAGTACAAACAACCAATGACTAATGACCAATGACTAACCAATAAAATACCCCACCAAGGGGTGGAGTATTGTCACTCATCAAAATTAACTTTCTGCCTTGTGGAAGTTCTGAAACTTTGAGGGAGTTAAGCCTCTTTTTCGATGTAAATAAATAAGAGACCCATCACCACAGCAGGCATGAGCAAACCTACTACGGGAACCAGAATCCAAGGCAAGAATGAAGCTGCGTATTCACCTGTCATATCAGATTTTCCTATTTCTAGCTACTAACTTACAAAAGGGATGTTATCACTAACGAATCCCTGGTTTTTTGCCAGTAGTGAATCTTAACAAAATTAGCCCTTTCAGAAAAAGCGTCATCTGTCAAGCTTCAATTGACTCCACCCCGAAACATCTGATCCACAATCGGGAAGTTTTGCAGCAGGAAGTAAGCAACAAAAGCACCACCAGTGGCACCAATGAAGAAGCCAGTGGTAAACTGACTCCAACCTTGACGAGTTTTCAATAACTCGGGAGCCTGGGGATTATCTTCGAGGTGAGGAACCTGAGAGGTGGAGTATTCACTCTGCCTTTGACTCGTTTGGGCGATCGCAGGAGCGCGAGGATTATCTTCAAGACCAGGAGTTTCATCGACATCGGGGAAAGCAACTTGACCATAAATTGACAGGGCGGCAGTTGCAATCAGGATTAAGCCGATGCCTGAAACCAATCCCCCCAGATTGGCTGCTTTCTCAGGGGCATCCCGTAGTGGACCGAGTAAAACCCACGGACCGATCAGAAAATAACCGTGCGCCATGCCAATTTCTAAGCCACGCCGGATAGGAGAAATCCCTCGGCGATAAGCGGGCAGATTATTGACAAATACTCTGGTTAAACCAGACGTCGTAACGGGTGTTGCCAGATGACCAGTGAACACGTCATCGTTGTAAGGTTTAACAACCTCTGTTGTTCTTGGATCAGCCATACTGATGTTTCCTTTCGTGCTGCGAGAGTTTACCGAAATCTTAAGATTACATTTTAAGCAAGAAGGGACTCTACCAGCGTTGGGTATGTTCTAAACCTTTAAAAAACTTCATTAAGTGGAGCAAAAAACGGGAATCGGGGATGCCTCCGTGAGTCCTAAGAGCGATTGATTGTAGAGGAGCTTAGTTTAGCATAGATTCGTATAATAGGAGTTTGAGAAATTAAACTTATGACAATGCGAATGAGACAGCTCTCAATGGGTTTCGAGTTCGGAAAGAGGTTCTTGCAACGCCTGATTCTGACCTTGTTATTGCTGGTATTGACAACTGGGGGAATCGCAGCCCCAGCCCACGCCACTAGCGTCGATGAAATGCCTCAAGTCAATGCAGGCGAATCGAGCTGGGTTGTGGATGAAGCAGAAGTCCTCAGCCGCATTAACAAAGGCAGACTTGGTAGTTCTTTGGACAATTTAGCGCAGCAAAGTGGCAACGAAGTTAGGATGGTCACAATTCGCCACCTTGACTACGATGAAACGATTCAAAGTTTCACCAACGGGCTATTTGAGAAATGGTTTCCCACACCAGAGGAGCAAGCTAATCAAGCGCTACTGGTGCTGGATACAGTGAGTAATAACGCGGCAATTCGCGCTGGTGAGGGGGTTAAATCTCTCATGGGTGATGAAATTGCTAAGAGTGTGGTTTCCGATACCATTGGAGCGGCGCTGCGATCTGGAAACCAATACAATCAGGCATTTCTCAATGCTAGCGATCGCGTCGTTGCCGTCTTATCAGGTCAACCCGATCCTGGCCCCCCGGAGGAAAAAGATACCATGCAAGTGGAAAGTACCTTTACCAAGGCGGAGGACACAGACACCGAAAACGCTACGACTTGGATAATTGGTTTGCTAATCGCCGCTACCATTATCCCGATGGCGACCTACTTTGTCTATCTCGCTCTTGGGCGTTAGCTAGTCCTGAACGTAGGTGTTGCCTTGAACCAGAGCATTCTCAGCCCGAACAAATTCGCGCCCTAAATAGGCAGCATGATCCAACTTCGTTACTGGCGTGGGCTGAGTTTGCTCAAAGATTTGCATGCACAGTTCCTTAGCAGTTCTGCCTGTAAAGAGGGTTTCGGCAGTGCGTTCCAACTTTCCCATCAGGGGCTTCCCAGTTTCCGGGTCAAGGGCTAAGCCGCGATCGTCAATGACGTTGGTGAAATGTTTGGCACAAATTTGTCCTGCCTCCCAGTCGAGGTAGATCAGGAAATATCCGCCCGGATCTAGGTCAATATGGCGCTTAGAGTGGCGATTGTCTATTGCTGCTAGATCTTCAATTGTCACATTCATATTCAATTTTTCTGGTTTGTCAGAGAATGATGAACTTTCCTTTTCTAGTTTAAAGCTGCTTTGTAGTAAGGGAGCAGGGGAGCAGGGGAGCAGAGGAGCAGGGGAGTAAACAACCACCCATCTTCTCCGCCCCCTCACGCCTTACGCCTCACGCCTTGCTCCTCACTCTGCCCTCCCCATTTACGAGTTCAGGATTGAGGGAAATTTCTCTTTATTGAAGGGCAAGTCCTGGTTGATTGCGTCAACCTCTTCTTGCTCCATTTCGTTGATTTGACCGATGTAGGAGCGCAGAATCTCACTTAAACGCTCGTCGTAAAAGCGGTGCATGCTGTAGTTGGGCGTAGCTGGGAACCCCCTGCGCTTTTTGTGACGCCCGCCAGCTCCGGGATCGAAAGTTTGTATGCCTTGGGTGATCGCCCACTCAATGGGCTTATAGTAGCAAGCCTCAAAATGGAGGCTGTCAAATTCTTGCAAACAGCCCCAGTAGCGTCCATAGAGATGCTCGCCTTTCCTGAGGGAAAAAGACATTCCCACCGGATTTCGGTCATTGTCCTGCTGGTAAGCAACTACGAGAAATACCCGATGGCGGTAGTTGGGATAGAGTTGCTCAAAGAACTTGCGGGTGAGATACTTACTGATCCCAAAAAATTGCTCGCAGGTATTGCTATAGAAGCGATAGATTAGCGGAAACATTGACTTGGGAATCTCATCACCCGTCAGCGTTTCGACGCGCAGCCCTGCTTTAGCCACTGCTTTGCGTTCCCGCTTAATGTTGCGACGCTGATTGGCGTTGAACATTTTCAGGTAATCGTCAAAGCTGTCAAAGCCTTGATTTTGCCAGATGTAGCTATGATGTAGCCAACTGCTGAAACCATGGCGTTCTAGAACAGGTCGCCAGTTGGGGTCAACAAAGAGAAAATGGCAGCCATTGATGCCCTGGGTTTGGCAAAAGCGATCAATTGCCGATACCATCATTGCGGTTAGTTCATCTTCATCTTCCCCAAGTGCAATGAGAAAGCGATAGCCTACCGCTGGGGTAAACGGTGTCATCCCCAGCAGTTTAGGATAGTAGCGCACTCCCACGCGGCGAGCTAAATTCGCCCACTGGTGGTCAAAGATAAATTCGCCGTAGCTGTGACTTTTAATGTAGAAAGGCGCAGCAGCGATTAATTGCCGCTCTCGCCACACCGTGAGGTGACAGGGCTGCCAACCCCGACGTGCTGTAGCACTTCCGGAAGTTTCGAGATTATGGAGCCATTCCCATTCCAAAAACGGGGTTTCTAAGGGCTGGGCAAGAGCGTCCCATTCTGCTTGGGGAACATCAGCGATTTTTTTGACCCAGGCAACAGAACAGCGAGGAGAGGGTTGTTCAACCATTGCAGGCAGGTTACAGGTTACAGGTTATAGGTTAGCAATTTAGTTGCAGGTTGCAGGTTACAAGTTGCAAGTTACGGGTTAGTAATAACCTTCAACTTTCAACCTTAACGTTGCAGCCGATAATGGAGAAAAACTTCTTGCTCGAGAGTTTCCACGCTCAATAGTTCTAGTCGTCGTGCTTGCTGGGGTGAAAAACCAGCTCCTTCTACTGGAGTGGTTGCGGTTGCGCCTCCTAAAATGAGTGGGCATACTGTCAGCCAAAGTTCGTCAATTAAATCGGCTGCCAGCAGAGATGCCACCAGTTTGCCACCGCCAATTACTGCTAGTTTTTGGAAGTCCAACTGTGCTAACTTCTCGAATGCGTCGATCCAATCGATATGGCCTGATGCGGTTTCAGCCACAATTATCCGCTCAAACTTGTCGGAATGAGCTTGCCAAGCTTTTGCTCCTGTTGCGGTTGTTAGCAACCAGCGGGGGATAGACTGACGGAAAAATCGCAATTGCGGATCGATGTTTGCGGAACTGGAACAAACAATTTGCGCTGGTTTCGGGGATTGGTTTTGCTGCTGGCTTGTTTGACTCTTTTTAGAAACAGGGGCTGCACCGCCGTGGGCTCGTAAGGTTCCTGCCCCGAAGAGAACCCCATCTGCTGAAGCAGTTTGTTTTTCCAGGTGTGCGCGATCGCTCGAAGAAGAAAATTGGGTAGGTGATCGCTCTATGTCCGATATCTTACCATCCGCTGTCATTGCTAGTGTAACCTTAGTTCGAGGTCTACTCATCACAAAAACCAAAAGCTTACTTTTTTATAAACAGGCTATTAAAGTTATATAGCAATTCTCAGAATTACGAGGTACAGTAGCAGCAGTGAGGGGGCGTTTGAAAAGTTTTAATCGCTACGCGAGTCGTTTAGCCATCAGTGGAATCATCTCATCGCAATGTAGATGAACGCTTCCTCACTTTGTGGCAGGA
>PXPT01000032.1 GCA_003021505.1 Cyanobacteria bacterium QS_4_48_99
AAGCATTTGATGAAATACTGGGTTATTTTCTCAATTAAACCATGGACAAGAGAAAGTCGCCGAAGATCGGCGAGGCTTGAATCCCTTGGATCAGGTCAATCTCTCCACGACACCACCTCAGATCAATCACTTTAGCCGTTCTCGCTCGGCAACGATTCAAGCTAGTCCCACTCCCGGTGCCAGTTTAGGAGATTCCCTGAATGCGTTAGAAAATCTGACAGATGAGGGTATACCCCAAGAGTTCAACATGGCTTGGTCTGGGCAGTCTTTGCAATTCCGACAGGCAGGTCAGGCAATCTTATTGATCTTTACGCTGGCTGTGGTGTTTATTTTCCTAGTCTTGGCGGCTCAGTTTGAGAGCTATATTGACCACATTGTCATCTTGTTGGCAGTTTCCCTGTCCTTATTAGGAGCGCTTGGCGCTTTATTGTTAGTGGGTTTGGAGCTGAATATCTACAGTCAGATTGGCTTGATTATGCTGATTGGCTTGGTGAGCAAAAACTCGATTCTAATTGTGGAACTTGCTAACCAGCAGCGCGATCACGGACGTTCCACTACCCAAGCAGCATTAGATGCCGGACGAGTGCGATTTCGTCCCATTCTCATGACAGCTTTTTCAACTATATTTGGTCTTATATATTTGGTCTTATGCCGCTGGCACTAGCATCAGGCGCAGGAGCCGCGAGTCGGGTGTCTCTCGGGACGGCAGTTGTGGGTGGTATGCTTGTCTCCACCCTGTTTAAGTCTGTATGTAGTTCCCGTTTTCTACGTCATTGCCGCCAGAGCGCAAACTCGCTTAGTATCGAGATTTAAGCGTGAGGCTTAAGATTATTTCACAATTGCCTGAAACAGATCTCCCAACCCCTACGTCTTAATTATTAATCTTGTTAGGGAGGTGGGGATGTCCCAGTGTCGCATCAAAAATGGGACTTGCCAAGTATAAAAACTTACAGCGTTTTGCGATTCCCTGAAGTACACCTTGGTTGAAATCGGGGAAAGGTTAAAGAAAAAAGCAAGATTCCATCCCTTCACCCCTTCCCCTTTACCCTTTTACTGTTGCATAGCAACACCCTTTCACGCACTTTGACGCTGTACTTCATAGAGATGCTTGCCTGCTGTAATGAGCAGGTGCGCCGAAATAGGAGAGGAGAAAGGTCAATGAACGACAAGAGAGTGCATTTTGAGGAATTTAGAGGTTACAGGCTCGAAGTTCGCCAATACAAAGGCGCATTCTGGGCGAGTGCACAAAAGCACAACACCCAGCTAGAGGGAATTCCTAGAGCAACCCTAAATGAAGCGATTAACCAGGTGCGCCTCGAAGCTTTAAAATCGGAAGCAGGAGACAACGCTAATCCTGGTTGCTTAATCGACTGCATCACTGGAGAGTTGATTTACCAAAATTTTGGTGCAGAGAAAGCTCAAGATTTTCCCTACGGAGAAAACTATCTAGCGCTTGAACTCGACCGCGAGATCGTAGATATTGGGGGATGCTTGGTTTGTATGGTTGTAGTGCCTGAATAACGCTTTTCCTAGAAGGTATTTCTTAGGAGGAAACTTAATGGTTTGCGCCACTTTGGTTCAAACCGATCGCGCCGATTATAATTAAACTCAGCGAGATTAGTTTTAACGCAGTTGCTGGCTCCTTAAACCAAACAATTCCAATAGTTGCAATCAAAGCAGTTCCTAAACCAGTCCAGGTGGCATAGGCAACTCCGACATCAATTGTCTTCACAGCAAGTGTTAAAAAGCTCAAACTTAGAGCGTAGAAGACGATCATTGAGATGGAGGGAACTATATTCGCAAAACCTTGCGATAGTTTCATAGAAGTAGTGCCCGATACTTCAAAAACAATGGCTAAAAATAGATAAATCCAGCTCATGCGATCGCGCTCCTGTTTTTTACTCCAGCATTATCATTATCATTAAATCAAAGCGGCTAATATTTCCACATTTTCTAGGTGAGGCATGATTCCATCGTGGATGGTAATTGGGGGCGTTGCCATATTGGTGGCGTTTATCGGTAGCTCTCTTACGCCCAAATACTCTCAGTGGTTCAGACGGCTGCAACGCCCGAGGTGGTTAACATTTGAGCGGGCAATTCCGTTTATCTGGATATTCATTTTTGTTTGCGGCGCGGCATCGGCTTATCTCGTTTGGGAGCAAGATCCTGGTAGCAGCAGGAATTGGTTACTGATGGGTTTCTATCTGTTGCTGGAAGTAATTACTGTTTCTTATACGCCTGTAATGCTGCAACGCCGGAGTCTGAGAGCAGGCACAATTATAGGAGGAACAGGGGCAGTTTTAGGAATTTTCCTTGCCATAGCCGTTAGTTTCATTTCCTGGGGAGCTTTTGTTTTGCTCCTCCCCTATGTGTTTTGGAGTCCGATTGGAACCTACACTACCTGGGCGATTAGTCGCCTCAATCCTGACGATTAACAATCAAAAGTTAAAAATTGGTTAGTCATTAGTCATCAGTCATGGAGGGGCGAGCCGGCGGCTAGCCCTTAGTAACAAACAGTCAAACCTCGTAAGCGTTAGCTACGAATGACTAAGGACTAAGGACATTTACAATTGGAGCAAAGCGACTTTACTTCCCTTGAAATTGTTGCATTAACCAAGTCCCAACCTCAGTCTGATTACTTGTTCGACTCCGCCGCAGTGCCTCTTCTAGGAGGTTTGTTTCCAATTCTGGCAGAATCCGAGACTGGGTAATCTCGGGAGTATCTTCCTGAGAGACGGAAAAAGCTAACAGCTTCACCTTTTCCACATCCACAACCCCCAGATAATAGGACAAATCTGGCTGGCACTCTCTCTTGCCTTGCTGGCGATAGCTACAATTGATCAATCCTGTCAGGGGAATATTCTTCGCAATGCCAAATAGGCTGACTGTCAGAGTAATAACTGTGTTGTCAGAGGAATGATCGTAGCCGACAGGAGCCATTTCAATCCTTAATTGCCCATCGTGATAGTAGCACTTCCCTTTTTCATAAAAAGAATTGCTAACGATTTCGATATAATCTTCCCAACTTGCTGTCACCCAGATATCGGTTGGGACTTGTGTTGGCAAGTTTTTCATTGCTGATCTACCACCGGATTGCTTGTTATTTCATCTTAGCCCGTGTCTGCATTTCGCATTCCAGTTCGGTTCCATTCGGAAGATTACGCCATAACCGTAATTCCCTCCTAGTTGACAGTCAGTTTGGAAATTGGCTACTTTATACGTATTCATAACGATTTCGGATTATTAGCGATCGCATCAATCTTCACTAGGAGTAGCTGAAGTCATGGTTAAAATCGTAGGTATTGCAGGCAGTCTGAGAGAAAATTCCCACAGCCATCAGGCATTGAAGTTGGCGAGAGCGCGAGTAGAAGCGCTAGGGGCAGAGGTGGAAGGGCTGGATTTGCGTCAGCTCCATCTCCCCTTTTGCGATGGCGGAAAGGATTATTCTGATTATCCTGATGTGGAGCGTTTGCAAAGTGCAGTGAAAGAAGCAGATGGCTTAATTTTAGCAACACCGGAGTATCACGGTAGCGTCAGTGGTGTTCTCAAAAATGCCTTGGATTTAATGAGTTTTGAGCATTTAGAGGGAAAGGTTGCGGGGTCAATTAGTGTTCTCGGGGGTCAAGCAAATAGTAATTCCCTCAACCACTTACGCACTATCCTGCGCTGGGTTCATACTTGGGTGATTCCTGAACAAGTTGCCATTGGTCAAGCCTGGAATGCCTTTAGCCCAGAGGGAAAGCTTCTCGACGAAAAAATCTCCCAGCATCTTGATAAGTTTTCCCAGAGTTTAGTAGAGAATACCCAAAAGTTGCGGGGAGTTTGAGTTATTGAGGCGATCGCGCACTAACTTCAGTCAGGTTAAATATTACCGAGGCGATCGCTTCCCCTAGTGTATCAGAATAATGCTCAACTATATACTGATCTATGGGAATTATATCAACAAGTTATTCTGCCAAATAGACATTCTCAAGTATCAAGAAAGCTGGTCGCGTCGCTTTGCTCCAACTAAAAATGTAAAATATAAAATTTATTTTTTTAAATATTTAATTTCTGATCATTAATTGGAATGGGCATGTACCCTTTTTAAAATTTTGCGTTCCAGCGACCCTTCGGGCTGAGGGTCGGTTTTGAATTTTGAATTGTTTTGTCAAACTACTAAAAATAAAAGATTTAACAATACTCTCAGACAAATATGTTATCGTTTGGTAGTAAAAAGTTTTTCATTTCCTAGAAACTTCTTCAATAAGGATTTATACTCTATTTTTCCATCACTATAATGACAAGTTACTGTTGCATTAGCTTGATTGTTACTACATAAATAATACTGCCTATTTGTAAAAGCATCCCTGAAATTCGGATGCTTTTTTAGTCCAGAGAACTATCTAGTGACCGAGGCTTCCGCTTCGGAAGGCAGAAGAATCGAATAAGGGACTGATTATAAAGGCAAAACTTCAAATTAGTGGTAAAGAATATCTGCCATCTGCCTTATTCATTATGGTTGACCTCTCGGGAATGTATCTTTCTAATACACCTTTTTTGTTAGGTCAAACCCAGTTGTCAAACACCGGCAGATGGCCTCGCCGGAGAAATCACAACACCTTCTTAATAGAGGTCAAACCCGTGCTTCTAGACAACTTAACTAGAGCGCTACCCAACAGTCACAACACCTTCTTAATAGAGGTCAAACCGCAACGGACGGGCTCGCGCTCGTTCGTGAGCTGATGGGGTCACAACACCTTCTTAATAGAGGTCAAACTTTGCCGAGAAGTTGCGAGAGTTCGGCCTCCCCGAGCTGTCACAACACCTTCTTAATAGAGGTCAAACCATCCGGAGCGTTATCATGTCGACGCGGATCCGTATTCGCACGCCGAGTCACAACACCTTCTTAATAGAGGTCAAACCAGATTGCGGAGAATTACTCCTCTGAGGAGGAGTGTATGTCACAACACCTTCTTAATAGAGGTCAAACAAGCGGAGGAGCTCATAAATCAGGTGGGCCAACCAGTCACAACACCTTCTTAATAGAGGTCAAACTGCTCCGCGACACAGGATACATGTGGAGCCAACTCCGGTCACAACACCTTCTTAATAGAGGTCAAACCAGGACTCCAGTGATAAAAAACGAGGGGGCGCCGTCATGTCACAACACCTTCTTAATAGAGGTCAAACCCTTATGGTGACCAACTAATTTTTCCGGCTCCCGGTGAGGTCACAACACCTTCTTAATAGAGGTCAAACCTTCATGGTGTTTGGAAATGCCGGCCCCGACCCCTACGGGTCACAACACCTTCTTAATAGAGGTCAAACCTTATTACATCAAAATTAACCGGTGAACATCTTCACCTTCAAAGTCACAACACCTTCTTAATAGAGGTCAAACACCGCGCAACCGCGCGGCGATGGAAAGGCCGCCCGGGTCACAACACCTTCTTAATAGAGGTCAAACCTGATCAAAAACCATCCGCGCAAAGCACAAGAAGTCGCGGAGGTCACAACACCTTCTTAATAGAGGTCAAACAGAGAAGACTCTCAGATTCCTACTTCCGCGAGAAGGCTAACCGTCACAACACCTTCTTAATAGAGGTCAAACCGTTGAACGGATAAAGGGTCTCGGGAAAGAAGCTCAAAGTCATAACACCTTCTTAATAGAGGTCAAACTATCCACCCAAATACAGCGAACTTTCTGAAGAGTAAGGCACTCTTGTCACAACACCTTCTTAATAGAGGTCAAACGGGACGTACCAACTGAAGTCAGGGAGAACGGAATGGTTCGACAGCAGTCACAACACCTTCTTAATAGAGGTCAAACTCGTTGGGGGAATTTCTCTTGCCTTGGGGAATGGTCACAACACCTTCTTAATAGAGGTCAAACCCCACATTCATCCGAATTAGAGCATAGCCGCCCATGTCACAACACCTTCTTAATAGAGGTCAAACCAGTTTGCGCTGACGCCACCACTCTACTGCCAAAAAGGTCACAACACCTTCTTAATAGAGGTCAAACACTTAACTTCCCGCTTGCGGAACCCCTCCCCTTAAAGGGTCACAACACCTTTTTAATAGAGGTCAAACTTGAGTTTCGCGTATCCGGTAGTTAGCTTGTGCCCAGTCACAACACCTTCTTAATAGAGGTCAAACTTTCCCGATGGAACCGGACGACCGAATTTATTGCCTAACCAAAGGGTCACAAACCTTCTTAATAGAGGTCAAACTCGGAATCTTCTCCGAGTACGGAAGAACGGACAATCAGCGGTAAAGGGTCACAAACCTTCTTAATAGAGGTCAAACCTGCCAATTTTAATCTGAATCTGGTCACCTGAAACTTTCAAGTAAAGGGTCACAACACCTTCTTAATAGAGGTCAAACCTTGGGCTTAGGTGGGTACGGATTGTATGAACCCCATGGAAAGGGTCACAAACCTTCTTAATAGAGGTCAAACAAGGCAGGGGAAGCAGGAGAGGCAGTGAGCGCGTGAGAGCTTGAAAGGGTCACAACACCTTCTTAATAGAGGTCAAACCAGTTGACACAAATCCTAGCAGCCAATTTTGGAGGGGTCAATACAGGCAGTCTCTTATTAGCTAATACTTGCAATAGTGAAGCTGGAAACCGACTCTAAATCGCCGCCAAGTGGGGCATTTGCTAGGGGACACGAGATATGGGGATCCTGGCTATCGCTGCTATACCCCAAATCGGCACTTTTGGCAGTGGCTTGTTGGGCTTCAATTACCCGCATGTTAAGCCATTTAGCGCTCCCTTGGTCATACCACCCATGAAGCGATCGCGATCTTAATTTGGCCATAACGCGTGCAGACACGCTCAGGTTGGGTAATCCCCCTCGCCCGATTTGGGAACTTTGCTAGATAATTGAAGTAGGAGCAGCGATTTAACGATCAGCCTTGATTCAATCAGAAACTCTCGAATTGCTTGAGTGGCAGCGCCTATGCGAGCACTTGTCTACCTTCACGGCAACCAAGCTTGGGGCAGTTGCGGCGCGTCATCTCCAACCCCCACGGGCAAAAGCCGAAAGCCTGAAGCTGTTAGCACAAACCCAGGAAGTTAACCACTTTGAGGAAACCTTCACGAGTGGATGGTCATTTGAAGGGATCAAAGATGTGGGAGATTCCTTGGAGAGAGCGGAACTGGGGGGCTTAATCTCGGGAGAAGAATTGACTAATCTAGCAACAACCCTGGCAGGCGTGAGGCGTTTGCGTCGCGTAATTAATGATTTTGAAGAAGAACTTCCCGTTCTTTCCGAGTTAGTGGCAGACTTGCGCACCTACCCGGAACTGGAGCAAGAAATTTATCGCTGCATTGACGAACAGGGAAAGGTTTCTGAGCGAGCTAGTCCCAAACTTGCTGGGATTCGCAGCCAAATTAAAAAACTGCGCGATCGCATCTATCCCATTCTCCGGCAGATTATGCAGCGGCAGGGCGGTGCAGTGCAGGAGCAGGTGATTACCCAGCGTGGCGATCGCTTCGTCATCCCCGTTAAAGCTCCCCAAAAAGATGCCATCCCTGGCATCGTTCACGACACCTCTAGCACTGGAGCAACTCTCTACATCGAACCCCATGCCATTGTGGAATTAGGCAATCAGCAGCGGCAATCCCGCCGCCAAGAACAAGCCGAGGAAGAGCGCATACTACGCCTTTTAACACAAAAAGTAGCAGATGTCAAAATAGGTTTAGAACAACTATTAGCAGTTGCCACTGCCCTCGATTTAGCCACTGCCAAGGCACATTACAGCAATTGGCTAGAAGCGAATCCGCCCCAAATCATCAATAGCGAGGCAGGAGAAAATATTACCTTGCGTGGGCTGCGTCATCCTTTATTGGTTTGGCAACAGTGGCACGAACAGGGAATCCCCGTAGTACCGATTGATATCCAAATTCAGCCCCAAATCAGAGTAGTGGCGATTACTGGTCCTAATACAGGCGGCAAAACCGCGGCGCTAAAAACAGTGGGATTAGCTGCTCTAATGGCAAAGGTGGGTTTATTTGTTCCTGCCAGAGATCCTGTGGAAATCCCCTGGTTTGAGCAGGTATTAGCAGATATTGGTGACGAGCAATCCCTAGAGCAGAGTTTATCCACTTTTTCCAGTCACATTCGCCGCATTAGCCGGATTATCGAGGCGATTAAAGCAGAGGAGCAGGGGAGCACGGGAAAAAGAAGACGCGGGGACACGGGGACGCGCGGACGCGGGGAGCTGCGGGACACACAGACCCTCTCTGCGTCAGTCCCGAAGCGACTCTCCGCACCTGGGCACCTGGGCACCTCCGCACCAGCCCCTTCCCTAGTGCTACTCGACGAGGTAGGGGCAGGAACCGATCCCTCAGAAGGAAGTGCCTTGGCGATCGCGCTGTTGCAATCTTTGGCAGAGCGAGTCCAGCTTACCATTGCCACGACTCACTACGGGGAACTCAAGACACTCAAATATCAAGACGAGCGATTTGAGAACGCTTCGGTGGAGTTTGATGAGGAAAGCCTCTCCCCTACTTATCGACTACTTTGGGGCATTCCTGGGCGTTCTAATGCCCTAACCGTGGCTCGTCGCCTTGGATTGGAGCCAGAAATTGTGGAACGGGCACAACAGGAGGGCGGCTTTTCTGAGGAGGTTAATCAGGTGATTGCCGGGTTAGAAGAGCAGCGCAAGCACCAAGAAGCCAAGGCAAAAGAAGCGGGGGAACTGTTGGAGAGAGCAGAACAGTTTTATCAAGAGGTTTCTCAGCGGGCAGCGAATTTGCAAGAGCGGGAGGAGGGATTAAAGCGTTCTCAAGAAGAAGCTGTTAACGAAGCGATCGCGGAGGCAAAAGGGGAAATTGCTGAAGTGATTCGCCAGTTGCAGCAAGGTTCCAAAACCGCACGGGATGCTCACCAAGCAACCGAGGCGCTTGATGAAGTTGCCAAACGTCGCAAACCTGCGCCCGAAGTGCCCACCCCGAAACCAAGCTACCAGCCCCAACTCGGAGAGCGCGTGCGTGTTCCTCGCTTGAATCAAACGGCTGAGGTGTTGACGCTTCCCGGTGAAAGTGGTGAGGTAACGGTTCGCTTTGGGCTGATGAAGATGACAGTGTCTCTGTCTGATATTGAGTCTCTAGATGGGAAGAAGCCGGATCAGGGAGCAGAAGGGCAGAGGAGTAGGAAGGACAAGGGGAAAAGGGGACAAGGGGACACCGAGAACAACCAAAAAACCACTCCTACTGTCCAGACTTCCCAAAATACAGTGGATATACGCGGAACTCGAGTGGCTGATGCTGAGGTAAACCTAGAAAATGCCATTGCTCAAGGCACAGGTGCATTGTGGATTATTCACGGTAAGGGAACTGGACGGTTGCGGCAAGGTGTACAGGAGTTTTTGAAGCAACATTCCCAGGTGGAGCGTTTTGAGTTAGCTCCCCAGAATCAGGGAGGGGCAGGGGTAACGATCGCTTACTTGCGTTAAAAACCTCCCCTAAAGTGGTTTTGGAATGTAGAATAATGTCGCTATGCCATACTCTAGTGCGAAAACCCCTTCGTCTGCTTCCCAGTGGGAGGATTTGTCCCTGGAGCGATCGCCCGATGAGGCTCAGTGGAACAAAATTAAATCCCACCTTACTCTGGCGTTATTGTCTCTAGAGGCACTAGCTGAGGTGGGAGCTGAGGCAATGCTCGCCGCCGCAGCCGAACTCGATTTGGACTCAGTTGTTGCCGAGAAGATAGAGCTTTGGAGGCGACGCGAATCACACCAGAAAACGCTGGATGTGGAACAAGCGCGAGCGATGGTTCTCATTATCTGCCATCTGGCGCATCAGCATCAGGAGTTGATTCGCCTTTCGGTAAGCCTGCTAGAAGAAACGGTAGAGCAAAACCAACCACCGCACCAGGTTGCTCGCTTGGGGGATTATCTCGATGCCTTTAGTCGGCTCTATCAGGAACGGCTGGTGGGAGACAGTAATGGTGATCCGCCGGATCCCCCCTACTCACCAGAGCAAAGAAATGGGCTAGCATTCAAACTGTTGATTGATTTAGTGTTTTATAGTTCTACTAATAGTCATTTGCGTCTTTGGCGAACTCTGTTTGAGAGCTAATCGCTTACACTGCCATCCCTATTTTTAAGATTATGCCCGCTTCTCGCTCAGTGATCCGACGCTATACTGCTGCCACCTGCATCTTGGAAATTTTTGGCAGGGGTTCGCTTCTTTCTCGCGCTCAGAGGCATCCATCCCTGAAGCAGTTCCAGTTTGAGCTGCGCTGGTACGAGCCTAAACAGCCAGAAGTAGAATTAGGGACAATTGGGGGGGAGCGATCGCAACTTGAATCTCTCCATGAGACTGTCACCAGCTATATCCAGGAATTCCTGAGGCAGTCTCCCACTAGTATGCCGTTGCTCTCCGCAGCTCCACAAGCGCAAGCGACTTCTTTACCGCAGCTTCAGATACAACCGAGAGGCTTACTAGCCCACGAATTATTCGTCGGCTCCCTAGCTACCGAAGATTCGGGACAAGTAATCCCGCTCACTGCCCTACAATTATTTGACTTAGCAACTGTCTTAGAGGAATGCCATGCTGAGATGGCAACATTCCCTTCATCTCATCGCTCAAGGCGGCTTTCTCTCTGGGCAGGGACAGCGGCAGCTCTTCTGTTAGCAGTTGGGTTAACCACGGCGGCGCTAAGATGGTTTAACCAGCTGGATACTGAATCGGACTCTGCCACTTCTGTTGCCCAGCAAGAGTCCCGCTCGACTAATGAGAAAATGCCCATTGAGATCGCGCCAGTGCCTTCCCCACCTAGTCGTTCCCCTTCTCCTCCCCCCTCACCCAAACCCTCTTCGCCTCTCTCTTCTGCGGAAAGATTGCCACCGCCGCCTCCTGTCGATACTCCACCATCTCCCCATCGCCCTAATCTCTCGCAAGCCACTCCACTTCCAACGGGCAACCTTCCTTCTCCCCCACCCGAAATTGCTCCCACTTCCCCTCCTTTAGTTGCCCAGCGCGAAAGTAATGCCAATAAGAGCAACACGCAGCCATCCTCACCCACTCCTTCACCGAAAACGCCAGCACCGCGACAAGAAGCCGCTACCCCTTCTCCGCTACAAACACTCCAGACAGAAAACGCGCCGCCATCTTCACCTAGTCCTACCCTTCCCAATCTACCCCCACTTCCTCCCAAGTCTGCTAGTAAAGAAACACCCTCAATAGCGAGTTCTCCTGGTACTAATCCCTCCACCTCTCTTCAGCCTGATGAGGCTCCCGATCAACCTGCTGCTAAGTCGAACAACCTCCCCCAGGTGGCAGAGGTAAGACAATACTTCCAGCAAGGATGGGAACCCCCGGAAAACTTAAGCCGACTTTTGGAGTATAGTTTAATCCTCAATCAGGATGGATCAATTCAGCGAATTATCCCCCTCGGAGAGGTGTCGAAAAACTATTTAGACCGCACAGAAATCCCCCTCATTGGCGAACCGTTTGTTTCCTCAATTGATAAAGCAAAAGGAAATCCCAAAATTCGAGTAATTCTTAATCCTGATGGCTCCGTAAATACGTTTTTGGAATCAATCAACTAAACTATTATTAATTTGGCATTTTTGATTTTTAACCGACGCGCAGAAATCTGCGACGCGCGAGCATTGTTTAACTGTTTTAGTCAGTATACCTACTCATGTCTTAGAGATGATGTATGTTGACATTTCTCCAGTTTTGATTTAGGTATTATTATGCAACCAAGCGACGATGACAGTAATGGGGGTTTGCTTCACTACACAAAAAAACATCTACTATCCAATGTTTCTGTAGCTATTTTTTTCTATTTCCCGCTCTGCTATTACGTCTAAAAAAATCTTTCTCGTAATTTTTCCAATCTTTTTCCTTCTTTTTATAGGCATCCAACATTTTTTGGGAGGCACTAAGTCGAGCATATGGATATAGTCAATATCACAAATTTATTTGAAGAAAAACTCTAAATCTTTCCGCTTGGCAAAGCCAGCTAGCTGGGACAAATTGTTAATTCGCGTATCCACGACTCTTTTACATCCTGGTTCTACGAGAGTATCAAAGAACGTTTTTACGGTTTTCTGTGTAAATCCAATTGTAAATAATTCAATCGGGTTATTCATTCGTTTTACTGCCTCTTTTCTCTGTGTAACAATTTTGTCTCCTTGCCGCTATAAGGTCCTTCAATCGGTTCTTAGCGCGATTAAAACTCTTTTTTTCTGAGTGTATTTGCTCGAAGAGGGAAAGCTGTTTTGGTTCTGATTCAACTGGCTCGGTTGATTCAGTTTATGCAAACTAAGCAGTTTATTTCCTAAGTTTTGGTGTGACTCTAAAGCACCATTGCTCAAAATGTGATTAATTTCTAGATTAGATTTTCGTAGAGAGCGGCAAACTAAAATAGAGCGATGGCAGGTAAGAGGATGTTTTTCGGCACACATCAGTGAAATTCTGTATTGATCTAACCCTTTTAGCAAAGGCTTAATTCCTTGTGAGAATGATTCGGTGGCGGCATTTTTAAATGTAAAGCTTTACCCTCCACATAGCAGCTAGGAACGTCAGGTCTAGCGCCTAATTTTGACCAATAAACACATAGTGAATTCCTGCTTTTGAAAGCGCTGCTTTCAAGGCTGAATAACTAAAATGGGGAAATAACGGCTATAAGGATGCGATCGCACATCGGAAATTGCCGTAATACCATGCTTCTGGAGCAGTACCATAAAATTATCAATACTGTGCTTAGAATATCCAATTGTAAATAACTATTTTTTGCTATTCATATTTGCTGGTATAGATGCCATTATTGTTGAAATGAACAGCTTCAGTAAACAAGGCTTGAAAACAAAAAGCCATACGATGTTTCCATTATTACCTAAATTACTCAGGGTAAAATAGATTTAGAATAAACAGTGCGATCGCACTATGTTTCATCTGGCATAGTTGTCCCAGTTAGATTCGCATCGCTCCAATCAGCCAGATCGAGATTAGCACTCGTAAAATCCGCACCACTTACCTCAGCAGCACTAGGATTTGCACCCACCAACTGAGCGCCTACTAAATTAGCATTCCTCAAATCAGCACCACTTAAATCAGCATCCTGGAGCATTGTTCCCACTAATTTAGTTGTTCTTAAACTGGCATTGCTTAAATCAGCATTACTCAAATCAGCAATCACCAGCTTTGCCCCATCCAGTTTGGCATTCCTCAAATTACCCCCGCTCAACTGAGCGCCAATTAAGTTAGCGTTTTGCAAGTCTGTGCCAGCTAACTGAGCATTATCTAAGTCGGCATTCTGAAAATTTCTGCCACCAGCAGCGTATCGCTTGAGCAGTTCTCCCGCATCGGTGACGCTAATTTCTCGTTTTGGGGGGCGGCGGAAGGTAAAGGTGTCGCCACTTTGCAAGACGCGATACATTTTCTCATACATGGGATAATCCCCATACCACTTAACTTTACCCAGCCTCGCGCTCTAGTTAGGGCAATAAATAGCTGGTTACGCAGACTGAGATTGCTCTCGTTCTTGGCAAGATTATCTAATCCCACCACATAAACCATATCTGCTTCCTGCCCTATTGGCGCAGTGGATGCGAGTTGACACTCCCACGGCTTAAAGCGCGTGGAATTCTTGGGTCGTAGGGGAGCCTATGCTTAACCCCTCGCCAAGCATCTTGACGGTGTGTCCCACCGCT
>PXPT01000033.1 GCA_003021505.1 Cyanobacteria bacterium QS_4_48_99
GCAGTATTCAGAAAGCCTCAACTTTATTCAAGTTGACCGGGCTAACTGCCCATACAGCTAAAAGTCTGGAAATTCCTAATCACGTAATTTTACTCTTTCAGGTTTCTCACTCTCCAGAAGTCAATCCCATGGAAAGAGTGTGGCAATATCTGAAAGATCTTCTCAGTTGGGAATGATTTGATTCTTGGGAATATTTACGGTGGAGAGTTGGAGAAATTTTAGATCATGAAGTTCCTGCCTCTGTGATTGCTTCTTTAATAGGACGAGACTTACTTTTGAGTTCTTTAAGTGTCGCAGGTATTTAGCAAAATGGTATGAGCTGTAAGTGCTGTCTCTAGTCGTACTCATTGCCCAGATGTGAAGGTCGTGAACTTCCCTCACTCCTGAAATTTCAGCGAAATAAGTTTCTACTGCGAGTGGCTCAATTTCTCCGGGGACAGCATCGAGTGTCAGCTTGAGGGAGTCTTGCAGCAACTGCCAGGTGCCGACGACCACCACAGCAACGATCGCTAAACTAATTATGGGGTCCCACCAAAGCCACCCAGTTACCAAAATGGCAATACCAGCAAGGACAACACCCACAGAGACTAAGGCATCAGCATCCATGTGCAGGAAGGCGCCACGAAGATTGAAATCTTCCTGACGACCAGACATGAACAAAAAGGCGGTTACGGCATTAATGATAATCCCTACACCAGCAACCTAAATAATCGTAGTGCCAGGAACGGGGCTGGGGTCAATTAAGCGTCGGATGGCTTCCCAAGCAATCCCCCCCCCATTGCCAACAGCAGAATAATTGCGTTAAACAGCGCTGCCAAAATAGAAGAGCGACGTAGCCCGTAGGTAAAGCATCTTGTCGGGGGGCGCTGAGACAGAAAACTGGGTCCCCAAGCGAGTAACAGCCCAAGCACATCGCTGAGATTGTGACCCGCATCGGCGGGATTGAGTCACAATACCAAAAAACGCCTCAATCACCACAAATCCCACATTTAAAACCGTTCCGATGATAAAGGCGCGATTTAATCGGCGGGTGCATGATTGTGCCCGTGGCTGTGATAATAGGAAATTCTTTAACCCCGCGCGATCGCTCGCTAGCAACACTCTGAAACTAGGCATTAGCCGCTTGGGACTGACTTTTTAGATTACCATTAATGCTTTGGGCACTGCCATTCTCGCTGCGGGGCTGAAGCACGCCATAACCCCCGTGGTTGCGCGCGTAAATTACGTTAATTTCGCCAGTTTCGCAATTGCGGAACATGTAGAAGTCATGATCGACTAGTTGCAGTTGTTCGAGGGCTTCGTCAATTGTCATCGGTGGCATGGCAAAATATTTCATCCGCACCACCTCGCCGGGAAGTTCTGGGGTGCGATCACCAACCAAATCCGATGCCACAGCTTCCTCTGCCACCATTTCACTAGTTTTTGGCTGGGCGTGAGTTTTATTGTCGAGGTGCTTCTCTTTGTATTTACGCAGTTGACGGGCA
Organism: Cyanobacteria bacterium QS_4_48_99; assembly: GCA_003021505.1. Classification (GTDB taxonomy): domain Bacteria; phylum Cyanobacteriota; class Cyanobacteriia; order Cyanobacteriales; family Rubidibacteraceae; genus QS-4-48-99. The sequence goes on from PXPT01000033.1 coordinate 1,485, forward strand.
ATCTTGTCAGAAACTAGATTGATACTAGTGTACAAGTCCTCGCTGCTCTCTTGTGCCCGAATCACCTTTCCGTTGGTATTAACCGTTACCTCTGCTGTATGTTTTTGAGAAATCCGAGGGTTGCGTGCCACAGACAGATGAACATCCACCTTGGATGTGATGTGCTGAAAGTGCTTAACTGCCTTCTCTATTTTTTTTTGCACGTAATCGCGAATCGCATCGGTGACTTCAATATTGTTGCCCTGAATCAAAAGCTTCATACTGGTCACTCCATCTGTTCGATTTGATTTTTTATCAAGGAAACAAAACCTAAAGTTTTACTTTTCCTATTTCAAAAAGTCGTGGTTTGCTTATCCAGAAAAAATTGGCAATAACTTCTCTTTACCTGGTTCAATTTAAAAGAGTTTTAAGCCTAAGTTTTAGTTGCCAACTTCTGAGATAGTAATTTTTTACTTGATACTATATCTGTTAGCTTAACACTTGTATCTAGTCAGATAGTTCCCTTTTGTTTCTTTTTATAAATTCTGTTTACATCTCTTTATGTTTCTAGAATGGAACGCCACAGATTCCACCTCTCAAGCCTTACCCCATAGCGCTGGTGGAGAAAAACGCTGCTGCTGGCTGGATAACCAGGGGCTAGTGCCCTATGAATTTGCCTGGGAAGAGCAGCGATCGCTTGTTGCCCAACGCATTAGCAATCCCGGTTTAGATGACGTTTTGCTCCTTCTGGAACATCCTCCGGTATATACCCTAGGCAAGGGAGCCAACCTAGATTTTCTTAAGTTCGATCCCACTCAAACCAACCTTCCAGTCCATCGCATTGAGCGCGGCGGCGAAGTCACCCACCACTGTCCTGGTCAACTGGTGGGTTATTCCATTCTTAACTTGCGATACTACCAGCAAGACTTGCACTGGTATCTGCGGCAATTAGAGGAAGTAATTATACGAGTCCTAGATAGTTATGGACTACAAGGAACCCGCCAGCCTGGTTTTACGGGTGTCTGGTTAGAAGGACACAAAGTCGCCGCTATTGGCATCAAAGTCCGCCGCTGGATCACTATGCACGGCTTTGCCCTCAATGTTTGTCCCGACTTGCGTGGCTTTGAATATATTGTCCCCTGTGGCATTGGTAATCAGCCAGTTGGGAGTCTCGCTCAATTTGTCCCCAATATTGAAATTGAGCAGGTACGCTCCCAAATCGCCACCGCCTTTGCCCAAGTCTTTCAGGTTGAGCTTATGCGAGTGAGGAGTGGGGAGTCGCTTCGCTCCTAGGAGTGGGGGAAATCCGGTGCGTAGGTGCGGAGAGTCCTTTTCTCGGTCGCTTCGGAGGACACGGGGTGCGACGGGGTTCATCAAGGCTTGAGGGAACCTGAAGCCACGACCCCTCAATTACTTCGCACCCTTGAGATGTCCGTCTCGCTGCGACGCTTTCGGGACTGACGAGGAGAGGGGATGACGCACGCCTAGCCGAGAGCGGAAAGTGAGGGGTAGTGAGGAGGTAGATGGGCTGGTTTGATAGAAAAATTTATTTCTATTTCCAACACTCTCACGCACTCACTTCTTTCCCGCAGCTCCCCGCGTCCCCGTGTCCCCGCGTCTTATTCCTCCTCTGCTGCTGGAGCTTCCCTGCTCCTCTGCTTATACACTGGGTGGTTTTTCTCGTGGAATCAACTCGGAAGGCGGGCGATCGCTACTCCAAGCCCACCAAACTTTACCACATTCGCACTGATAAAATTCCTGCCATTTGCGGTGATAGTATTCACCCATTACTGGTGCCCGCCGATTAATCCAAACTCGCTGTGCCTTTTGCGAGGAAGCTCGGCAGCTTGGGCAGCAAAACTCGAGGGCATGAATCGCTGTCTCTGTCCACTCGGGAGGTGTGGATTGAAAAGCATCCATAAGAAAACTTAAACCGTGACTAGCCTACTGACTCTTAAGGCAAGCAGATTGGTACGGCTATCTGCTCGAGTCTTTACATTTGTTCACGTTATCGCCTTCCGCCCTGAAGTATCAGTGGCGATCGCTTATTCCTCACGGTAACAGAACGAAAATATTTTCTTAGAATGACAGATAAAATATTTCCTTAGAATGACAGATAAAGCTAAAATGCTCCCGCTCACTTTCTCTGCTTACTAGATTGGCAATGAATCCAGAGCCAGAAATTCGCCGCTTACTCGATCTTATGCCTGCTTCGGGGCGGATGTTGACCAAAATTGTCCACAAACCCCAACAGTCTCAGGTGATCCAGACCCCTTTCCCCTTACCCTGGAATCGCAATACTCGACCAATTTATATTAATTTTGATTTGTGGCGTGAGTTATCTAAGCCGCAACGGGATTTATTACTGCTGCAGGCAGTTAGCTGGTTAATAGAAATTAAGTGGTTCAAACCTGATTTGTATCAAGGCATCGTGCTAGCGGGGCTGTTGGGAGGAACCTTTGAGATCGTGCAAGCAGATGCAATTGGCGTGGTTGTGGCAGGAGGATTGAGCGCGATCGCTGGTGGTCAAGTTTGGCGCAATACCCGCAGTGTTCAAACCCAACTCGATAGCGACGAAGCCGCGATTAAAGTGGCACAGCGGCGGGGCTATGAGGCAGTTGAAGCAGCCGAACACTTATTAGCTGCGATTGAGGAGGTCGCCCAGATGGAAGGGCGTTCGAGCTTAAATTTTACCGAGCTAATTCGCAGCCAAAATTTAAAAGCGATCGCCAATCACTCACCAGTGGGAGTCCCAGAAAAGATCAAACAGGAATAATGAGAGGCGATCACATCACTGCCAGTGTCCGACTCTTCATGGTAAGAAGGAGCTACTAACGCGAAAAGCTGCTCCCAGCCTAGTAAAAATGACAAAACAATTCAAAATTCAAAACCGACGCGCAGCTCGAAGGGCTCGCTGGAACGCAAACTTCAAAAAGGGTACATGCCCATTCCCTTCAGGGAATAAACAATTAAAAGAGTTTCCTTTTTTAAGCTCGTTCCTTTTAAGGAATTGAGTCCCTACTTTTAATTTTACATTTTGCACCGACGCGCAAAAATCTATGATTTCGAGCATCGTTGCATTCGGAAGCGTGGCCGACGTAACGTGAAGGGTGCCCTAATAATGATTTTCCTTTCAAAATAGTTGGTGACAAGGGATGCCTGAACCTTCGGCGGTTGATCTTTGATGCGAGTGATCGCCTCAAAGATGGTAGCCTATATAGTTGCTGCCTGCGTTTCCTCAGTCAGTGGCGGAGTTGGTAGAGGCAGATTAGTTTTCCGCATTTACCCATGAGTAGTTTAAACCTTGCCCTGGTTGCCGCTGGGGGACTAGTCTTAGGGCTGGGTCTAATTTCTGGCTTTCTACGGCAGCATCCCATTTCTGACCCCATTGTGGCACTCAGCGTCGGTGTTTTCTTAGGACCTGCGATGCTAGGGCTACTCAATATCTCTGAGTGGGGCGAGCAGACCATTCTGCTAGAGGAGACATCGCGCCTCTCCCTAGCCATTAGCCTGATGGGGGTTGCCTTGCGACTGCCTAAGGGATACTTTAAGAAGCATTGGCGATCGCTGGGGCTTCTACTGGGGCTGTTAATTCCCTTGATGTGGTTTTGCAGCGGCTTGCTCGTCTATGGGTTTCTAGATTTGCCCTTTTGGGTTGCTCTGCTAGTCGGGGCAGTTGTGACGCCGACTGACCCCATTGTTGCCACCTCGATTGTCACAGGTAGAATTGCCGAGAAGCATCTTCCCAAACGCCTGCGCTATTTTCTCTCGGCTGAATCGGGAGCCAATGATGGGCTTGCCTATCCGATTGTTCTTTTACCCATCCTGGTGCTAACCAAGCCACCTGCCTCTGCCGTTTCCCAGTGGCTGCTCCACGTGATTCTCTGGGAAGTTGGCTTTGCAATCCTATTTGGTGCTTTCCTGGGTTATGGCGCGGGTTGGCTGCTACAGCGGGCAGAAGCTAAACAGACAATCGATAAACGCTCTTTCCTCTCTTATACCCTTGCCCTTTCGCTGCTGACGCTGGGGACAACTAGGTTGCTAGGCAGTGATGGGATTTTGGCGGTTTTTGTGGCAGGATTGGCGTTTGACTACCTGATTTGTGCAAGTGAGAGAGCCGAAGAGGAGCGAGTTCAAGAGGCAGTAGACCGCTTTTTTACTCTACCCATTTTCCTACTGCTGGGGTTAGCATTGCCTTGGTCGCAATGGTGGCAACTGGGATGGAGAGGAGGGCTGTTAGCGATCACAATCCTTTTGTTGCGCCGCATTCCGGCATTATTCTTGCTTAGTCCTTTTACACCAGAGCTGAAAAAGAAAGTCCCCGATACCTTGTTTCTAGGCTGGTTTGGTCCCATTGGCATTGCTGCCCTCTACTACGCCAACTTTGCTATCCGCCACACTGGCTTCGACCAGATTTGGGCAATTAGTAGTTTGGTAATCTCTGCCTCGATTATTGCCCACGGGGTAAGTGCTACACCTTTAACCAAGCTCTACGGTAAGCAAGTTCAATACCGCTGAGAAATTAAAACTCCTGGCTTGCCGCTACCATTGTCTCTTAGCGGTTTGACTCTACAGGGATGGTCTCCCAAGGTGATATCAGTCTGCTCCTGCCCCTTACGCACCTGCACGTCTTGACAAATCACAAATGCCGGATGCCAGCGAGTAAGCCACGACAAATACCTGCGAGGAAATCCAAGTCGAGGGTTTCAATGGTGTCACTTGATTTATGATAATAAGGATTACGCATAAACGAAGTATCTGTCACCATAATTGCTTGATACCCCTTGTCCCAAAATGGCGAGTGATCGCTCAGTCGCGTTTGAGGAATCGGTAAACCTTTATTAGGGACTGGCAACCATTCACAGGAGGTTCCAACTTGGTGAAAGCTACGGCTGAGATGTTTCAAGTCAGCCAGTGTGGGTAAGTTGCCAACTAAGGCGATGAAGTCGCCACGATTGGGATAGAAAAATTGTAGCCCTGCCGGGTAGCGCTGTGAACCGGGAGAGGGGTTGCAATACCCCAACATTTCTAGGGAGAGCATCAATCGTAAGGGTTGCTGGTTTTGCTTCAACTCGGCGGCGTAGTGGGAACTTCCCACCATGCCATATTCTTCGAGATCAAAAGCAACCAGTCGAACTGGGAATTCTAGTGGTTCAGCAGCTAAGAGTCTCGCCAACTCCAACAGCACAGCTACCCCGGTGGCATTATCATCTGCGCCTGGTGTTTCAGGTATAGCATCGTAGTGAGCGCCAATCAAGATGGGTGAAGTTTTCTTGTCATCGAGAGCGGGAAAGTTCAAGATTAAATTCTGATGAGTTTTACCCCGCATCTGGAATTGATGGGTTTTGACGGTTCCCCACCGCTGAAGCTCCTGGCAGATGTATTGTTGGACATAAAAATGTCCTTGTGTATTTAGGTAGGGGTCACGATTGCGTACTATCTGCCTGAGGTGAGCATGAAGACGTTCTTTTAAGTCCACGTTTGGATTCTCCGTAGCATTTTTGTAGAAAACGGACAAACAGAAGTTACTTCAATTACATCAATTTCTAGAAGGGGTGGATTTTCCCCTTAGTTTGACTATGAGCTGAAAGTTTCTGCTGTATCAGTCGTCTTTGCACTCATCAATAGCAAACATTTTGCAGCTTACAGCGAGCAAGCATCTCTAGGAAGTACAGTGTTTCCCTCCGGGATCAAGGGTTTGCGGTAAAGGGAGATTTCCTTTAACATGCTCCCCTTTCCACTTCCCCGATTTCAGTCAAGGTGTACCTCGGGAAGTCGCAAACTGCTGTAAATTGACAGCGCCTCTACTTTCCCCAAGGTGGAGCTGCACGGATCAGTTCTGGTTTATCAACTGCCGGACGCGGGATTAACAATGCCTTTGTTGGTCGCTCCTGTCGTTCAAACTCACCAAGTTGCACAGGGTTGCCAGTCTTGGCGGAGTGTTCGATTGCCTCGATAATGCGAACATCTGCTAATCCCTCGACTCCCGAGGGTACTGGGGTTTGGCTTTTTAGGATGCAATCTGAGAAGTAAATCAGCTCGGCTGCAAACTGATCTTGGGGTTCAAATGTGTACTCTGTAGTCTGAGCATCGATAGTGAGCTGATGCTTGATTTCACCTCCGAAGATGTATGCTGGGTCTACCCGTAAGTCTCCCTTAGTTCCCACCACCTGATAATTGGAGACTGATGCCGTTCCAAAGCTACAGGTATACGTTGCCAGTCGTTCGCCCCGAAAGCGCAAAACCGCACTAGTCATTTCGTCAACTTCACTAAAGCGTGGCTCACCAAGGTTGGCACTAAAAGCAGAAACCTCAATGGGTTCGTCCTGAAACAAATAACGGGCAGCGTTAATGCAGTAGATGCCCATGTCTGGGACCGTACCACCGCCCATAGTTTTTGGGAACAAGCGAACATTTCCTTCTACTACCTGTTGGGTAAACGCCGAGTGGAAAATTCGAGGTTCCCCAATTTGTCCGGATTGGACAATCTCAACGGCTTGCATATTCGCTTTCTCGAAGTGCAAGCGATAGGCAATCATTAGCTTCACGCTATTGTTGGCGCAGGCGCGAATCATCGCTTCGCAATCCTGCTGGGTTACTGCCATCGGCTTTTCACAGAGAACATGAATGCCCGCTTCTGCTGCCCGTACAGCATACTCGCGATGTAAATGGTTGGGCAGAGCGATAAAGACTGCATCAATTTTCCCACTGTGGAGACAGTCTTCGTATTGCTCGTAGGAGTAGGTATAGTTGACTCCATATCGCTTGCTAAGTTCTTGGTGTTTGGTTGAGTCACCAGAAACTAAAGCCACAAGTTGGGAGTTCTCTAAGGCGTTGGCAAAGGCTGGTAGGACAGCAGCTTGAGCAATCCAGCCCAGTCCGACCACTGCATAGCGGACTTTTGGCTCTCCTGGTGCTGACAAGTCTGGGTTTGAGGCTGGTGTCATGTCGTAACGCTTCCGAATTTAAAGTTAAAACTTAAAAATGCAAAATTTCGAATTTTTAATTGTTTTGGTCATGGGCGTGCTTGTTGAGTAGGTCGTGCTCTAATTTTTACTAGCATTTATAGACTAGGAACCCAGAGATCGCATCTAGAAGTGCTTCTTGCTCATCAGCCCGAATTAAGTGAGTGCTTTTCTCAAAGATTCTCAAGTCGGTATGGGGGATTGCCTGGGCAATTTCTTCAGAAAATTCCCGGGCATGAATCCAGTCATGCTGTCCTCCAATTACTAAAGTGGTGAGGTGATTTGGTGTAACTGCTCGACAATATTGAAGTTACCCAGGAAACCACTAAAGGCAACATTAATAGCATCAACTGAAAGAATAGTCCGATTCCAAAGAGGAGCCTGCCACGTCGAAGTAAATTTGTTTACTTCGAACTTGAGCTCCCATAGGGAGCGATCGCACCAACTAGGCTTGAGAAGACAACACTCTAACTCCATCGCTTGCTCATTCTATAACTCATTGAAATCGTTTTCGAGTCATAAACTCTTCCTACTGTTCCAACTCAAACCTGTTCTCCAGCAGCATACAAGCGCCAAACTTCCACCAGCGGGATTCCCAGTTCCTGCCTGATTGACTGACAAAACTAAGGAACTGGAATTCGTCTGAGGACGGTAAATTCACGATCAAAACAGTGGTGAAGTTGTCGTTTAGAAGCGAGAGCAGGT
>PXPT01000034.1 GCA_003021505.1 Cyanobacteria bacterium QS_4_48_99
CAGCAGGGCAATTCCGCGCAAGTAAATCCAACGTTTGTATCCTGCTCCCCATGGCCTTGGGCACACTTCCATGGTTTCGGAACTATCTAAACCATTGGGTGCTGACTTCCGCAAGTGCTTTCTTGCCATTGTTCCCGGTAATCTTCTCGAAGAGGGTGATTGCCATCTTGGTCTCCATATAGCTCAAATATCTGTTAGCTAGGGCATCTCCTGACAGCTAACTGCTATATGTTCTCATTAAATTCTTGATAATTCCTAAAAAGTTCTCCCGACGTTTCGCAATTGCTAGAGCGGATAGGATTGATTGACACTCGCCAGCCTGAAGGCGTGGCGATTCTATCCTCAAAGGGAGACTCTAGAACTGGTGTATACCAGCTCCCCGATGTCTTTACCCTCAGATAGCATTTTTCCCGACAGTCGGGCGGTACTTAAGCCTCTTTCTCTTACTAGTTGGGCAGCAGCAGTATCCCGATCACTTTGGTAGCCACACTCATGACAACTATGTCTTCTCTGACTTAGTGGCTTTTTACCTGTATGAGTCCCGCAGTTAGGGCAAATCTGACTTGTGCCACTAGGAACATTCCGCGAGACATAGCTTTGAGGTTGAGGTTCTCAACCAAAATCATCCCGGCGTGATCACAAAGGGAATGTGCTAATTTGTAGTGCCAGTCTTGACGTTGGGAGGCTACATGAGCGTGTAGTTTGCGATACGCTGCTTAAGTCGGTTCCAACGCCTAGACCCTTTTTCTTAAACTGGAGCTTACGTTGCAGCAATTCAAGCTTGCCATACGCTTGCTTTAAGAACTTAGGAACTTTGACGTGATAATTTTCAGAAGTGGCAATCAAGCTTGGTAGTCCTAACTCGATGCCAACTGGGTAGCCAGATCATGTTGGTTCTGGTACTTTGACATCGGACTGGATACACAGGACTACAAAGTATCCTCTCGCTTTTTTAACTATCCGGGCTTGCTTGATTACAAAACCATCAGGGATAGATCTAGAAAGTCGAGCCTTGATCCAACCAGTTTAGGTAGGTTAACTCGATTACCCTTGACCACTTCCTTGTTGAGCTGAGGAAACACCATCGACCGTAGCTGCACAGACTTTTTGAACCTGGGAAAGCCAAAACCACGTTCCCACATCGAAGTAAAAGCTTGCTCTAATCGTTTTAGAGTCTGCTGTAAAACGTGATTGTGAGGTATTTTTAGTTCAGGATTAATCTTTTTTGCTGCTGCCCATGATTTACACTGACTAGCGTAAGTGGGACGCTTGGAATCAGCAGGAATGATGTATTCTCCTGGGATTGAACCAGCGTTAATTGGGCACTTTGTACTCGTAGTTCAGGGTAAGCATTTGATGAAATACTGGGTTATTTTCTCAATTAAACCATGGACAAGAGAAAGCCGCCGAAGATCGGCGGGGCTTGGATCCCAAGGATCAGGTCAACCGAATTCAGAATTGCGAACCGACGCGCAGCTCGAAGAGCTCGCTGGAACGCAGAATTCAGAATTGACCCATTACAGAAATGGAAATGGGCAAGAATCAGGTCGGTTCATTAAAATGTTTATCCCTTAAAAAGGGATGGGCATGTATTAATTTTGAATTCCGAATTTTGAATTTTGAATTCTTTTTGTCAGCTCAAGTTTTAAATTTGAGCATAAGGCAGGGGATCTTGTAGCCCCAATTCGGCAAAGGCAGCCAGCCTTAAGCGGCAAGCGTCACAAACCCCACAGGCAGTTTCATTCCCTGCATAGCAAGACCAAGTTTGCTCCCAAGGCACGACGAGTTGATTGCCCAGTTGAATAATTTCGGTTTTTTTTAACTCAATTAGAGGAGTGACAATCGCGATCGCGTCCCCTTCTCGACCTTGTTTTGTGCCTAGTCGGAACACTTCCTGCATCGCCTGGATATAGTCTGGGCGACAGTCGGGGTAGCCAGAATAGTCCAAAGCATTAACCCCCAAGTAAACCCGTCCAGCATCTCTAGCTTCGGCATAAGCTAAGGCAAAGCTCAAAAAAATGGTGTTGCGAGCTGGAACGTACGTGATGGGAATGTTTTGAGACATTTCTCCTAAAGAGCGTTGAGTAGGGATATCCAGTGCCTCGTCCGTTAGTGCCGATCCACCCCAAGCATTTAAATCAAAGTTGACAAGCTGATGTTCGACTACACCCGCCGAATGCGCGATCGCTTTTGCTGCCTCCAACTCGCGCTGGTGCCGCTGCTGATAGTCAAAGGAAATCGCGTAACATTCACACCCGTCTGAGGTAGCTTGATACAACACCGTAGAAGAATCCAGCCCTCCAGATAACAAAACCACTGCTTTCACGCTGATCCATCTCCTCTATACCTAAAAAAGGGACAGCAGCAAAACTGACACATTGAGATGCTGCCTTTATAATCAACACACCCATAATGTAAACAATTTTGTCTATCGCTCAAGCGCAATCTTCAAAAATCAGACAGAATTTAGAATTTCCTCGCAAACAGAATTGCTGTGGTACTATCTGAATGGTTTGGGAGAGCGCGAGGAGATCGAGCGATATAAGCGCGTGGTGGAGGAGTCTACAGGAGTGCAATTTAGTATGTCACAGGGAAACCCAGACATTCGCATACAGAGGAATCAGCCGCAGCCTCTTCGAGTCGGGATTATCGGTGTTGGCAATATGGGGCAGCATCATACCCGAGTTCTTAGTTTACTCAAAGATGTGGAGTTATTTGGGATAGCAGACATTAACGTCGAGCGAGGCTTAGATACTGCTAGCAAATATCGAGTGCGCTTTTTTGAAAATTATGTTGACTTGCTGCCCCATGTTGATGCAGTCTGCATCGCAGTTCCCACTTGTTTACATTACCAAGTCGGGCTGGAGTGTCTCAAAGCCGGGATTCATGTCTTAATCGAAAAACCAATTGCCGCTAATATTGCCGAGGCTGAGTCTTTAGTGAATGCTGCGGCAGAGTCTCGTAGTATTCTCCAGGTTGGGCATATTGAGCGCTTCAACCCTGCTTTTCTAGAATTAAGCAAGGTTCTCCAAACCGAGGAGTTGCTAGCGACAGAAGCTCACCGGATGAGTCCCTACTCCCACCGGGCAAATGACGTTTCTGTGGTTCTGGATTTGATGATCCACGATATTGACTTACTGCTAGAGTTGACTTCTACACCAGTGGTGAGGTTAACCGCTAGTGGCAGCCGTGGCTCTGATTCTGGCTATCTCGATTACGTCACTGCTACCCTTGGCTTTGCCAATGGCACAATCGCCAACTTAACAGCCAGCAAGGTAGCGCACCGCAAAATTCGTCGTATTGCTGCTCATTGTAAAAATTCTCTGACCGAAGCGGATTTTCTCAATAGCGAAATTCTCATTCATCGGCAAACTACTGCCGATTATACGACTGATCACGGTCAAATTCTTTATCGCCAAGATGGGTTGATTGAAAAAGTCTACACTAGCAACATTGAGCCACTGAACGCGGAGTTAGAACACTTTATTAACTGCATTCGAGGAGGAAATTGCCCCTCGGTTGGCGGAGAGCAGGCACTCAAGGCACTGCGTTTAGCAACTTTAATCGAGCAAATGGCACTTGATGGGCAAGTGTGGTCAGATTGGAAAGACAACTCGATTTATGCTCCCACGATGACTGTTTCTGATTAGCCGTTGCTATGAAAAGTTAGGGCTAGCAATCACTATGCCCGCACTAGGCGATCGCGCACAAAATCAATAGCAGTGTTGGCGATCGCTAAGACATTGTTGCCTCGCTTTTGCTCCAGGGAAATAGGACTAATCTTGTTCGTATCAGCGCTGTATTGATACAGATTATAGCCGTAACTATTGAGAAAATTTACTAGCTTTGTGCTGCCAGTTCCTAAAATTTCCATAATCCAAACTTGAGGACATTTTTTCTCTAGTAGAGAAGTAGCTCCCTTTAGTGCTAACAGTTCCGCACCCTCAATATCCATTTTTGCTAAAGTTAGTTTTAGAGGACAATTGTCTAACAAGTTATCAAGGGTATTACTAGAAACCGTGGTTACGTTTCGATCTTCTTCGCTTTTAATAATTGAAGGTGTAGAATCTCCATCGCTTAGACTGAGATCAATTGAACCAATTGAATTAGAGATAGCGCATGCATAAGTCTGAACTTGCTCGAGTTCATTGAGTTTTAGATTTTCTTGCAGGCGTTGGTAGTTCTTAGGAAGTGCTTCAAAACTATAAATCCAGCCAGAGCGAATTTTGGAAGCAGCCAGAAGCGTATAGACTCCGACATTAGCACCAATGTCGAGAAAAGAGTCCTCATCCCGGAGATAGCGCAGCAGAAACTTCATCTCATCCTAGTCGTAAAGACCGCAGTATAGAACGCTAGCAGCAGAGCTACTGTCAGGTTGGCAGCGCATTTTAACGTTGGACAGCAGTTGTAGCTCTACAGTGCGATGGGTAAGGCGCTTGTAAAATTGCCAGCCGATAAATCTCGAAATAGATGGAATTCTTTGACTTTTGCAATTTGGATGCGACCAGATGTAGCTCAGCGTATTCCAGGCAAGTAAATTATTGCTCATCGACTAATGTGTTGTTTTTCCGTAGTTAATAGATTTTGGCATAGATGAGAAAGCAATACCAGCAGCCTTACAAAAAGTGAAAGATGAGACCTTATTTGCCGTCGAGGAAGCCCAAGCCGATGGTGTAATGTAACGTCGGAGGGTGTAGAAGGGGAAATTAATAACAGGACAATAATGTAAGCTCAATTCGTTTAAACATTAACAACTAACTCGTTCCACAATAGAATATTGTTGCCGGCAAGCAACTACACCTAATTGAAAATTCTGATGTAGTTCAAACTACTAAATCTAGCAACAGAGTTTGATTTTCTCTGCGCGAACTAATTGTCGTTCCGTGGTGCGATCGCCTATGGCGATAAGTCAAAAACACCTCAAGAGCAGCTATATTATGAAAAGTAGCTATTCTCCATATTCGGAGTGGTTGTAAACTCCTGCTTCTTTTCAGTGACTCCCCATTCCCAGATTTCCAACGATTCGACTGCTAATGCTTGCCAATTAACCATTCGTGCGGCTGACAAGCGAGATCTCCATCGCCTTGCTCAATTGCTGAGTGATAGCTTCCATCCTCCCGAAGGACTAAAAGCACTGCTCTACCCTTTCTTAAAGCTGGGAATCCATGAAGACTTACGCAGTCGCATCAAATCTAGCTCCCCTGATTACATTTGTTTAGTGGCAGTTGCCCCTGTTGTTACGGCGGCTGGGAAGCGAGAGGAAGTTGCTGGAACAATAGAAATGACGCTAAGTTCCTCCAATATCTGGCTCAGGGGTAGAAATCGCTCTACCTACATTTCCAACTTGGCAGTCCATCCATCCTATCGGCGGCAAGGAATTGCCCGAAAATTACTCCGCCGCTGCGAGCAAACTACTCTTGAGTGGGGCTTTAAAGAAATTTCTCTCCACGTTCTAGAAGATAACCATCAGGCACGGCAACTTTATCTCAGCAGTGGCTATCAACTGCGCCGATTTGAGCCTAGCTGTAGTGCCTGGTTTTTCCAGCGTCCTCGACGTTTATTGTTACACAAAAGGATGAGTAATTAGGGATGAGTGAGGAGGTGTTCTGTGCAGAGGTGCCCAGGTGCGGAGGTGCTGAGGGGAAATAGTTTCCGAGTGCGGTGCGTCTCTCCTCTGCTCCTCTTCTCTTTGTGTCCCCGCGTACCCGCGTCTCCCCTACTCCCGATTGAGAAAAGCTTCAACTCGCTCCTGGGCGCGGGTATTTTCCTCGCGGCTGCCAACATTAATCCGTATTCCGCCCCCAGTGCTACGCACGAGAGTTCCTTGCGCTTTTAGTGCCTGCGTAAACTGGCTGTGCTGCTCCTGAGCTATTTCTGGAGTAGCGGTTTTGAGACGCAGATAGAGGAAGTTCGCTGCACTTTGCCAAACCTGGAGGGTGGGATGTTGGGAGAGGGCTTGGAATAATCTTTCCCGTTCGCTGAGAATGGTGGGAATGGATTGGAGAAGTAATTGACGGTGGTTGAGGGCAACCAGGGCGGCTGCTTGGGAGAACGCGGTGAGATTGTAGGGCAAGCGGATTTTTTCTAGGGCAGCAATCAGTTGGGGATGAGCAATGCAATAACCGACCCGATGGGCTGCCAGTCGAAAGGCTTTAGAAAAGGTACGTAGCACTACCCAGTTGGGGTGTTGGGGCAATTCTCCCACTACCGAGGTTTGGCTAAATTCAAAGTAGGCTTCGTCAATGACAACCAGGATATGCTCTGGGAGACGGCGTAACCAGTCCAACTCAGCAGAAGTGAGGGGATTGGCAGTAGGAGAGTTGGGATGAACTACAAATACTACTCGGATGGGGGGATTGTCAGTTTGAGCGATCGCCTCCTCCGCCTCGGACAAGTTCATGGCAAAATCGGTGAGGGAACGCCCCACACTCACAGCGGGGATTCCCAAGGTTTGAGCCATAATCCCGTACACGGAAAAGGTGGGTTGGGCAATTAAGATTGCTCCCTCTCCTCCGATACAAGTGGCAATCAGTAGAGAACGAATCAGTTCATCTGAGCCATTGCCAACGGAAATGTGGGCAGGGGTGATAGCAGCGTCTAGGGAAGCGGACTCATTCACGTAGTTAGCGATCGCTTCTTGGAGATCCGCATGACTCCCACTGGGATAGCGATTTGTCGCTAAAAAATGTTGATAATGCCAGGCAAGCTTTTCTTTGATCTCCAGGGGCAAATCAAATGGGCTTTCGTTGGCATCAAGCTTATCGAGAGGCTCAGTTGGGGACTCAAAAACCTCAGGCGCGTAGGCACTCAGTTTAGCAATGTCGGAGCGAATAAATTCCATTAAGTCACTAAGGTAAACACTGTAATTTCAGGGGGACAAAACAAGCGTCCTGGCAGAAATGTTCCTAAGCCGCGATTAACATACATGCGGTTTTTTCCTACCTTATGCCATCCCTGTGCCCATTCCCAATGGCTAACCACCTGGGAACAATTTTTCAGAAAAGGAATCCAAGACTGCATGGGTTTCGGGATATACTCGCGATAGGGCTTTAATAGCCTTGCGGCTGGTCCCCACCCCGGAATCACTATCTGCCCGCCGTGGGTGTGACCCGACAGTTGCAAATCTACTCGCCATTGTTGTAATCCCTCGGCAGTGTCAGGATTGTGGGATAACACAACCCGGGGAGCATCGGGAGGAAGTTGCGCCATTACCGGTTGGGGAAAATACTCGCGTGAGCAATAGTCTGCTAGTCCGACAATGGGCAATGCTGAGCCTAGGGGATAGGCGATCACATTCCATAAAACGTCGACTCCAATGCGATCGAGGGCATCACTCACTTGCGCTTGGGAGTCTCGGCGACAGATATCGTGGTTGCCTAGAACGGCACAGATTCCCTCTCGACTTTGCAACTGCTTCAGGCGCAGCGCCAACTCATTAATCGGGGCGGGATCATCCGTAACATAGTCTCCTGTGAGCAGGACTAAATCGGGATCTTCCTGGTTACTCGCGGCAATGGCTTGGGAAAGCATTTCTTCTGATAGTCGCAAGCCATCGTAGTGTAAATCCGTGAGATGTACTAGCTTCGTGCCTTCGAGAGACGGAGGCAAATCGGCGATCGCTACAGTAAACCTTTCGACACTCAATCGACCGGATAATGGCCCATGCATGAGTTGACTTTATACTCTCCTCACACCCAGCTATTCCAGGATACTTCATACCAAGTTTCGATGGTTTGATAGGCAACTTTGATAGGCAACACGATCAAGTTTTCCTGATTGCACATCATCTTCAAATTGCTTATCCCATTTTTCGGTATCGAACTCTTCAAACCAATGTCTTAAACTAGCTAATTCGTCTTCAGGTAATCGAGCGATCGCTTCTTTAATTTCGTTCACATTATTCATTGTCTGTTTAGCTATTACTAGCAATTTTTTCCTGCTTTTCCAATTTAGTGTAGTTTCGTTTCTGCTTCCCTCACAACCAGCGGCGGAACCTGAAAAACTTTCTCAAAATACTTTGCAATCTCTCCTTCTCGCCGTATTTTTGCTTAGTTAGCTCAAGTGCCGCTTTGCTGTTAACTTCTGCCAGGGTAGGATAGATGTGAATCATGCCAGTGAAAGCAGAAACTTTAAGTTTATTATTCATCGCCAAAACAACTTCATGGATTAGCTCACCTGCCGAATCACCAACAATGTGGGCACCCAAAATTTCTCCGTTACGTCGGGTAATAATTTTGGCAAATCCGGTGGTAGCTGCCTCTGCCTGGGCGCGATCCACATCGGCAAAATCTTGCTTGAGAACGTAGACATCCTTGCCGTAGCGATGTTTTGCCTGCTTCTCGGTTAAGCCCACGTGAGCCAGTTCCGGTTCGGTGAAAGTTGCCCAGGGAATCACGCGATAGTCCGCTTTTTTCGTGGGGAAAAATAACGCATTGGGCAGTATCACACCGGCTTCATAACTGGCAACATGAGTAAACTGATAGCCGCCAATCACATCGCCACAGCCGTAGATGCGGGGATTATTAGTTTGGAGTTTGGCATTCACAGAAACTCCCTTTTTGCCATACTTTACCCCAGCTGCTTCTAGGTTGAGAGAGTCGATGTTAGGAGTGCGTCCAGTCGAGAGTAAAATTTCATCAACGACGACTTCCTCGTTTCCTGCCCAGACATGCTTCTTGCCATTGACCACCTCTACCCGTTCGGCTCTCAATTGCTTCAGAATGCGAACGCCTTCCGATTCAAGCTGCTTCTCCACCACTTCGGCGGCTTCTGGGTCATCTTTGGGGAGGATGTGAGAACTGCTAGAAATGATCGTTACCTGTGACCCCAAGCGGTGGAAGGTTTGCCCTAATTCACTGCCAATGGGACCACCACCAATGACGGCGAGAGAGTCGGGACGCTCTTTGATAGAAAAGACTTGTTCGTTGGTGAGATAGCCAGCTTCTTCGATTCCAGCAATTGGTGGGACTGAGGGGCGAGAACCAGTAGAAATAACAAAGGCACGGGCTTTAAGTTTGCGTCCATTCACTTCAAAGGTTTGCTTATCCGTAAATTGACCCGAACCGAAGATAACCTCAACGCCTAAGCTTTCAAATCGTTCTGGGGAGTCGTTGGGTTGAATCGCTGTAATTGCTTTTTGAACATGTTCACTGGCTTCGGCAAATTGGATATCAGGGGGATTAGTGTAGATGCCAAAACGTGAAGCGTGTTTGACTTCATAAGCGATTCGGGAGGTATGAATTAAGGATTTACTGGGAACGCAGCCATACCAAAGACAATCTCCACCCAGACGCTCTTTCTCCACAAGGGCAACTTTCGCGTTGAGATAGGCGGCAGCACCAGCAACAACCAATCCCCCGGAACCACCGCCAATGACGACTAGATCATAATCAACTGCCACGATTCCACCTACCTTTTGATTGCGCTTGCTGTTAGTATACTCCGATTCAGTCTGAGCCAGATGAGTTTGTGCTGAGAGCAGGTTGAGTAATGTAAAATTGATCCAGGTAGGCGCGGCGTTACAGGAAAATGAGCGATCGCGAC
This sequence comes from Cyanobacteria bacterium QS_4_48_99, assembly GCA_003021505.1. GTDB lineage: Bacteria > Cyanobacteriota > Cyanobacteriia > Cyanobacteriales > Rubidibacteraceae > QS-4-48-99. The sequence continues at coordinate 9,544 of PXPT01000034.1, forward strand.
ATCAGAATTTGTTTTGTAGGCGATTCCTTCGTCAATGGTACGGGTGATCCAGAATACTTAGGTGGACAGGGAGAACGTGCATAACAACCGCCAGAGCCGGTTACGCGATTACGTACTACAATTTAGGTATCAGAGGAAACACGAATACCGATATTCGTGTTCGTTGGTTACAAGAGTGCGAACGGCGCTTGCCGCCACGGTTTGACGGAAGAATTGTTTTTTCTTTCGGTGTGAACGATACAGCAGTTGAGGAGGGCAAACAGCGTCTCAATACTGCCCAGACATGGGAGCATACAAAGTTTATCTTAGCCGAGGCACGAAGCCGATTTCCTATTTTGCTAGTAATTCCACCGCCAGTTGCTAATCAAGAAAACAACCAAAGAATTATCAACTCTGCGATGGGTTAGAAGTCATTGCCGCTGACTACGCTGTGCCGTATCTAGACGTTTTTAGCCAATTGATGCAATCAACAAAATGGATGAATGAGGTTGCACTGAATGATGGCAGCCATCCGAAACGGCTGGTTACATGGAGTTGGCGAATTTAGTTCAAAAATGGTCGTTTTGCTGGTTTAATGTAGATGCTTCGAGATCAAGTTTATATGGCTAAAATACCAGCCTGCGTCTGTTCGCTTTGCTCTGGGAACGACTAGGTTTGTTGGTTAGACAGTTACAGGGCTATTTCATTCTAAAAAGAGATCAAACCTGCTCCAGGCCCAATCCACATTTTCCCTGTGCCTGAGCCATCTTGGTAAATACTGCATCTCGATCG
>PXPT01000035.1 GCA_003021505.1 Cyanobacteria bacterium QS_4_48_99
GTTGATGGTTCCTAGTCGCTTTAGCTTTAGCATTCGCTCGGCAGTGGTGCTGCTGTTGATGATTCGGAACCCTGGCGATCGCGATTCTGGATGAGCGCGCTTGCGGCACGTTTAGCGATTGGGCTAACATGGGCTTGGGCGGCTATTTTGGGCAGTTGTTTCCGAGGCGACGGGACTAAGCTTTAAGCTCGCACAGTTGTCCAGTTCGCGTAATTAGGTTGTAAACCGCGTCGCTCCGAATTTGCCACCTTGGGTAGTAATAGGAGAAAACTTCCCACTTGCTAGCGTGACCAGAATAAATCAGATTAAGTTTAAAGCCTGGGGCATTGGGGCAACAAACAAGCCATTCAGCCCAACCTTGTGTTTTCTCAAAGCTGTAACCAGCTTGTTTTAATCTTCTCAGAACAGGAGCGACTATATCGCTTTTTTTGGCTTGGGAAGTGTTCATTCGCGCGGGCCTCATTCGTAATAAACCTTTAGTTACTGCAACAGTATGGGGATTCAGTATAGCTATGGCTTATATGTTGCTGAATTCTAAAGGTTTATTTGTTAACACCAGGAACTGCGACGTGATCTTCGGCTGTTTCAGCGCGAATGATACTGTCTACCATTGGTGATGACACTGGGAGCATTCGGGAGTTAGAGGTAGTGACTGAGGCACCAGATTTTATTCTATATGCCCAACACGGATGGGCTGACGATCATAAAGCGATCGCGACACTAGCAAAAACTTTAGCCACGCCGAAAACTCGCGTCATTACTCCTAATTTGGGTTGGTTTAAAACCTGGCTGAGGATGGAACCCTTAGTTGAACAAGTCGAGTCCATCGCGATCAAGACAATTGCCAGTTATCCCAACATACCAATCAGAATCATTGCTCATTCGATGGGTGGCTTAATCTGGCTGGAAATCCTCAACCGCCATCCAGAATGGTGGTCAAAAGTAGACTCGCTAGTGCTGATTGCTTCTCCAGTTGGAGGCGCACATATAGCCAGACTTCTAGATCCCCTAGGAATCGGCGTTGGCATAGCAAGAGATTTGGGGAGAAATCGCCGACAGATGGCTCACTCGATTGCCCAGTTTATTCCCACCTTGGTTATTACTGGCGACACCGACGGTGGCAGTGACGGCACAATTAATATAGAGACAACCAAGTTAAATTATACGCAGTTAGTCGTTTTACCTAATCTTGCCCATGCTACTCTTAAAAATCATCCCAAAGTCGTCGAAACTATTCGGGATTTTTGTGCCAATCCAGTCATTACTCCTCCAAAAGCAGATTTAACCGTCACATTAATTCAGCGTTTGCGCTCAGTTACCGGAATGACTGATGCCCATCAGCGAGATTTTTGCCAAGCTAAAACATATCTAACATTTTCTAACGGAGTTACTCTTCGCAGGTGGAATAACCCTTTGCAAATTGAACACGTTTTTGTTAGTAACACTCAAGGGGAATGTCTCTACGGTGGGTTTGTTGGTTGGATGCACGCTAAAGCTTTACATCAGGTGCTTAATGAAATCAAACAACAATATTACTTTTGACATAAAATTGAAAAAAAACTAAATCCATGACCACTCTCAATACCCGTAACCTATCTGTAAACGAAATTCACCGCATTCTGGTTTTTCAAAGACAGTATAACGAGTCATTTACTCCCTTACTATCCCTGGAAACGCTAACGGAATTTGATGAGCAAGAAATTACTCAAATTCGGACTGATTTTGATAATTATTTAATCCCAGGGAAGGTGTATGAAGGACTAGTTTAAGCTCTGACTATCTTTCCCCTACTGCGCTTGGCTGGCTTCTATCGCCCTCCCATAAAGCTTTCCTTACAAGAAAGTATCGCCGAAATTAACATAGAAGATGAAGATACAACTATTACAGGTAGAATTGATATTTTAGCTGTCAATAAAGAGCAAAAAATAATAGCTAATGTATTTTTTGGTTGGGCAATTGAAAGTAAAAATAGCAATGCCAATGCATTAGTGGTTTACCGCAATTGCTTACTGATGCTTATAACAGCTTCAAGCATAAGAATCGGTATGGGGGTTAACAACAAACGGAAGGCATTACCAGTTTGTGTATATTCAGCGTGGAAATCCTCCCAGTTATCAGCTCATGCCTTTCCTGAATTTAATGGAGCCAGAGCCTCCAAGCCAAATTTTACAACTCCTCAAAGCTATCTGTCAGCAATCATGACAAAACAATTTAAAATCAAAAATGTAAAATGAAAAATTTTGAACTTTTAATTCCTAATTTTTAATTGATATGACTACCTCCCAGCCTCAGTCGGGATATACCCTACCCGTGTTTGCCTGTGCTGCTGCAAGTGCTGCTTTGCAATGGTTGCGCCAATCTCCCTCCCTGGATGCAGTTTCACTAGATTTAATTGAACCGCCCGAAACAGTAAAAATTCCGATTGAACAAGTCGCTGGGATAGGAGAGGGGATGGCGTTGGCAATTACCCGCAGCAATCCCGGTGATAATCTTGATCTCACTCGCAATACCCCAGTTTGGGCGTTGGTGGAATTTCTGGAGCAGAGGGGACAAGGGGACAAGTTGACAAGGGGAGAAGGAGGCAAGGGAGAATTTAACTCTTCACTCCTCACTCCTCACTCCTCACTTTCCTACGCAGAGGAGCAGATTATCCTTAAAGGCGCAGAAGGGATTGGGCATCAGGTGAACGCAGGCGGGCAGGCAGCAATTTATGGTTATGCCCAGCAGTTAATCAAAGAAAATCTGAAGCGGCAACTAAAGCCAGAGGAAAAAATTCAAGTCACGATTATTCTGCCGGAAGGACGTCAGCTTGCAGAGCGGACTTCTAATTCTGCCTTCGGTGTGGTGGAAGGACTCTCGCTACTCGGAACAACTGGTATTGCCCAACCTCTGAGCGCTCCTGGGCAGTTGGAGGTTTGCCAAGCGGAACTGGAAGCCAAGGCAAGCAAGTTTAATTGCCTAGTGTTCTGCCTGGGAGAAAATGGCTTGGATTTAGCGCAGCAGTTGGGGATGAATCCCGAGCAGTTGGTGAAAACGGCAAACTGGTTAGGCTCTTTGTTAGTGGCAGCGGGAGCGCAAAAAATGCCTGCAATTTTGTTGTTTGGCTACCACGGCAAGCTCATTAAGTTGGCTGGGGGAATTTTTCATACTCACCATCATCTCGCTGATGGACGCTTGGAAATTCTAACGGCATACTGTGCTCATATGGGAATACCCATGCCCAGGCTACGGGAGATCTTTGCCAGCGCTACTACCGAAACCGCTTTGCATTTGCTGCGCGAGTGGGATGCTCAGGAAGGAAGTAACTGGGCAAATGGCGTATATGGCGTGATCGCTGCTGCTATTGACAGACGTTCCCAAGACTACATTCGCAAGTATAGTGAACAATTCGTGCGCGTGGGTTCAGTATTGTTTGATCGCGATCGCCAAATCATCGTTCAAAGCGACAATGGTACAGCGTTACTCTCAGATTTATGTTAAGATTGATCGAATATATCTACGTTTAAGATTAGTTAAGAAGAGGGATTTTCTCTCTCTAGTCCCCCTCGTTGACGCCAGCCCTGGGCTGGTGACGTGCCGCCTGTGACGCTACGCAAACTGCATTTCTAATAGTGACTACCTCAACCCAAGCCCCTCAAAATCTAGAGCAATCCCCTGCACAGCCACTAGAGGGAACCCTAAATCGCCAGATGATTGCTATTCTCGATTTTGGTTCCCAGTACTCCGAATTAATCGCTCGCCGCATCCGCGAGACGGAAGTTTACTCGGAGGTGCTGCCCTACCGCACCACTGCCGAACAATTGCGGCAGCTTAATCCCCAAGGGATAATTCTATCCGGGGGTCCCAATTCTGTTTATGATGAAGGTGCACCGCAAACCGATCCCGAAATTTGGCAACTCGGAATTCCTATTATCGGCGTCTGCTACGGCATGCACGTCATGGTCAAGCAGCTTGGTGGAGAGGTGGAACGTGCCCAGCACGCTGAGTATGGTAAAGCCTCCTTATTCATCGAGCAAGCCGATGATTTGCTGAGTAATGTAGACAGTGGCTCGACTATGTGGATGAGCCACGGGGATGCTTGTCAGACCCTACCAGAAGGATTTGAAGTCCTAGCTCATACAGATAACACCCCTTGCGCCGTGATCGCCAACCCGCAAAAGAGGCTCTATGGCGTGCAGTTTCATCCCGAGGTGGTGCATTCTGTGGGAGGCGCTACCCTAATCCGCAACTTCGTTTACGATGTCTGTGAGTGCGAACCCACCTGGACACCAGAAGCTTTTGTCGAAGAAGCGGTGCGCGAGATTAGAGCCAAAGTGGGAGACAAGCACGTTTTGCTTGCTCTCTCGGGTGGGGTGGACTCTTCCACACTCGCTTTCTTGCTGCACCAGGCAATCGGCGATCAGCTTACCTGCATGTTTATTGACCAAGGTTTCATGCGTAAAGGGGAGCCAGAGCGGTTAATCAAAGTTTTCCGAGAGCAATTCCACATTCCAGTCGAATATGTGGACGCACGCGATCGCTTCCTTGCTCAAGTAGAAGGAATCAGCGATCCCGAAGAAAAACGTCGTCGCATCGGTCACGAATTCATACAAGTCTTTGAAGAAGAATCCCTGCGCCTCGGTCCCTTTGATTATCTCGCCCAAGGCACACTCTATCCCGACGTGATTGAATCCGCCGATAGCAACATTGATGTGAAAACTGGCGAGCGAGTAGCGGTGAAAATCAAGAGCCATCACAACGTAGGTGGCTTGCCCCAAAACCTACGCTTTAAATTAGTTGAACCCCTGCGCAAACTTTTTAAAGACGAAGTCCGCAAAGTGGCTTACTCAATGGGGCTGCCCAGCGATATTGTCCGGCGGCATCCTTTCCCAGGACCAGGATTAGCCATTCGGATTATCGGCGAAATTAGTGCCGAACGTCTAGAGATTCTCCGCGAGGCAGACTTTATTGTCCGCGATGAGATCAAAAAGCAAGGCATCTACCACGATTTTTGGCAAGCCTTTGCCGTCCTACTCCCGATTCGTAGCGTAGGCGTAATGGGAGATCAACGCACCTATGCCTATCCGATTGTCTTGCGCCTCATTTCCAGCGAGGACGGAATGACGGCAGATTGGTCTCGCATCCCTTACGACTTGCTAGAGATAGTCTCGAATCGGGTTGTTAACGAAGTCGAGGGCGTCAATCGGGTCGTTTATGACGTTACCTCCAAGCCCCCAGGCACGATTGAGTGGGAATAATATCAAGTCAGGTTTAAACATCGGTAGTTATGGTAGACGCGGAGATGGGTAGACGCGGGGACAAACAATTGAAAATTAGAAATTAGAAATTAAAAATTTTGCACTTTAAATTGTTTACCCTCTGTCCCTTCCCCAAATTCGCTATCTTCACCAAGAAGTACCTCATAGAGTCGCAAAACGCTATAAGGATTCAATTTTGAATTTTGCATTTTGAACCGACGCGCAGAAATCTGCGACGCGCGAGCATCGTTTAATGGGAGCGAAGCGAGTTCCCTTACCTCTCATCTTTGTGTACTGCGCGGGTCGAGGGCATCCCGAAGACCATCTCCGAGTAGATTAAACGCTAGCACCGTCAAGACAATTAGCAAAGCTGGGGGCCAGACGAGCCAAGGCTGTAGCACCACAATCGAAGCATCGGTAGCTAGGGAAAGCATGTTTCCCCAGGAAGGGTCGGGCTGCTGGATTCCCAATCCAATTAAACTCAGCGTCGCTTCGGCTAAGATAAAACCAGGCACTGCTAAAGTTGCGGCAATAATCGCGTAAGTCGCCGTCTGAGGCAAAATTTGACGAGCAATAATGTAGAAAGGATTCGCTCCGAGCGCCCGTGCTGCTTCCACAAATTCCCGCTCTTTAAGTGACAGCATCCGTCCCCGAATTACCCTCGCTAGCCCTGACCAACTCACAAACGAAGTGATTAAGACAATCAGCAAAAATCGCTGGGCACTGCTGAGACCAGGTGGCAATACCGCCGCCAGTGATACAAGGAGATAGATGCTTGGGATCGTCATCAGCACTTCCACTAAGCGCATCGAGACAGCATCAATCCAGCCGCCAAAATAGCCAGAAATCCCGCCGACTAACATTCCCAGCGGAAAAGAAATGGCAATCCCCACCAAACCAATGCTAAGGCTAATTCTGCCGCCATGAACCAAGCGGCTGAACTGGTCACGAGCTTGCTCATCCGTGCCTAGCAGGTTAAATTTAGCCTCCCCTGTGGTTCCAAATAGGTGTCGGTCGAACTCAAAGCCAGGAAAGATTTCCACTTCCCGAAAATTGGGTGGTAGGGGAAGGCTAATTTGGAATAATTGATAGGAGGGGCCGGGAACGAATAGAGCTAGGGGTGAAGGGCTTTGCCAGTCTACTATCAGTTCGCGCTTGCCCGTCTCCAAATCGGTTGACCCTTGCTCAGTGGGATAAACGTGCGGTCCAATGAATTCTTCTGCCTGGTTGCGCCAGTAAATTTGAGTCGGGGGCAGCAGCGACGCATTCGGCTGGGAGACATAGGGGTCGTAGGGAGCAACAAAATCAGCGCAGATTACTGCTAGGTAGAAAATCAGCAGCAGCAGCGCTCCCGCACGAGCAAGCGGGTTCTTTTTGAGTTTCCGCCACCAATTCATCTCAATTGCTCCTACAAAGATCCCTAGTTAATGGTAGACTAACAAAAGAATAGTTATGCAATATTGCTGGATGCGGGTATAGTTCAGTGGTAGAACGCAAGCCTCCCACGCTTGATGTCGCCGGTTCGAGTCCGGTTACCCGCTTCTACTCGGAAACAATTGCACTCGCAAGAGTTTTAAGCTCCACACTGAACTCTAAAGCTAGGAAGTTAGTAATCCTGTAGAAGTAGTGATGGAACCCCTAAACGACCAGAGAAGTATGGTAATGATTAACAAAATAACCAATGGTTCCTAAGTGATTTTCCCACTTTAGCGTCAAGAGATTGAGTTGGGCTTAGAACCTTAGATTGTGATCGCTATTGAATACTAATTGGAGACTTTAACTGTAGTCTACAATCTAGGGATATGTGTCCTATGAGTACAATAACTGTTACGACGAATGCCGATAGTGGGGAAGGAACTCTGCGAAATGCGATCGCCTCTGCCGCCGATGGCGATACGATTAAGTTTGACTCTAGCTTGAGTGGGGAAACAATTGCCCTCACTAGTGGTGAAATTGGGATTGAAGCAGGCAAGGATTTAACAATTAATGGTGCGGGCGCAGACGGCTTAAGCATCAACGGCAACGACACTTCCCGCATCTTTAATGTCGATTCCAATCAAGACGTTCCCACTGACTTAACTCCTCAAAACCTTACCCTTTCCGATGGTTATACCAGCGATCGCGGTGGGGCAGTCCAAGTTAAATACAAAGGTGCGCTATCGTTAGACAAGGTCAATTTTGAAGACAAGGTTGCAGATTCCGGTGGCGGTGCTATCTACAGTAAGTGGGACACTGATTTAAAAGTAAAAGGCAGCGAATTTGATGACAATCAGGCAGTTGCTGGAAATGACGAACGGGGTGCTGGGGCGATCGCATTTGTCAGCCCAGGCGAGTTTACCGTCACTGATAGTGAGTTCACCGATAACGAAGGAATCAATGCTCATTTTTAAGGGGTTACGGTGGTGCCATCTTTACCGACAGAGCTAGTTCCCCTAGTGAGGAGACTTCTGGCACAATCAGTATTCAAGATAGCGAATTTAAATGGAACGCTGGGCGAGCAGAAGGAGAAGCTGCTTATATCTACACCAGCCCTCAAGACAAGGTGGAATTGACGACAGCCTCTTCAAAAATAACGAAGTATCGGAGCTACCAAATGGGTCGCATGGTCATGGTGGCGCTGTTGTGCAGCTAACCAATGGACAAAACGAAGCTTTTACGATTAGCGATAGTACCTTTGCAGGCAATAGCGCTGCCAGCCAAGGGGGTGGTCTCTGGATGGAAAACGCGCCAACCACTATCACCAACACTACTTTCACTGGCAATGAGACAGTTAAGAGGAAGCTGGTAATGGTGGCGGTGCCATGACCCTCTACAGCGATACCGAGATTAAAGACAGTACCACTTGCAGGCAATAATGCGAGTTGGTTGGGCTGGTTTGTTTTCCCCTAGTGGTACAGAGATTACGGTTGAAGACAGTATCTTCTCTAAAAACACCGCTGACAATCTGTCGAATGATTGGGGAATTAATCAACAAACCAATCGTCAATTAACTGGTAATGGAGGAAACTACCAGTATCCTGCTGACCAGACTGGGTTAATGTGACTGGGAATATCGAGACAGATGTCAATCCCCAACTTGGTTCTTTGCAAGATAACGGTTGCTGTTCCTGTTCTGACCGTTGGTAATCCTGAGACAGAGAATGCGGGGGCAGAGGCACTACTGTAGCGCAAGTGCAGTTATGGAAGTCTCAGCATCGGTTATGTAATCACGCCCAAATCTGACCAAGCTTCAAAACAAACTCTGGTAATACGCCCTTTCCAGATAAGCAAGTGGGATTGGTTACTATAGCAGAAGGCAGAAGGCAGAAGGACTATTTTTACACCGTAGGGGATAATATGAGTGTGTCCTAACCTTTTTGACCACTACCATAGCAGCGAGCAGCAAAGTGTTTACGATGTTTGAAAAGCGGCGTCGGCGAGGAACACGAAAGTTGTATTTAGGTAGCTCTTTGGTAATTGCAGTCTTGATTGTTTGCCACCAAGGCTCG
>PXPT01000036.1 GCA_003021505.1 Cyanobacteria bacterium QS_4_48_99
TGTCTTCTGAAGCAGGCTCATAGGAACCATTCGCACTGAGCAGCAGGCAACACTTCTCTCCATACGGACTCCATTGCGTGTGGCGCTTAATCTGCAACCCCTGTGCTTGTTTCTCCGTCAGTTTTAACTTTTCAACAACGCTCGCTGTGGATGCGTCCCTCTCAACCGGCTTGGGTGCCGCTACTTGTTCGGATCAAAAACTTGCAATTTCTGGATTGAGGTGTTGGAGCAGATGCCCTCGCACGGCTTCTTCTATCCCAGCAAGGGTTTTCACCTGTTCTGGGTCGTTTCTTCCTAGAGCAGCGATCGCGTGCGCGTGGCCCGCTATCTTAGCCCATTGATCAGTATCCATAGGACGAGCCTCTCAGTGAATAGGCAATGTTCACAGCATCTCGCTTCTTTCACTGCCTTGAAACTGAGCCTTGGTACTCATCGCATGTACTCATCGCAAAACTGGGATACGCTCCTGGTGTTGGACTTTTTCGTTTTCTTTTTCTGCAGCGTAGAACTTTTTTTGACGCTGTAGTTTCATCTCTGAGTGATTCTTGCCATGGTGGCTCGAGTGACTCTGATTCCTGTTTTCTGGTCGAGGAAATCACTTCACTCTTCAAGAGTCGAATCATGATTCTGTTCGATAATTTCTGTCAAGGTGAGCAGTGGTTCTTCCTGGAGCTTGCTTGGGGGATTTCCACCTTGAGGTTGAGGATTAATGTCTCCTGTTTCTCGAGCTTGTTTAAGCAATTTTTTAATAAAGCTTTTGGCTACACCAAAACCCTGCCCTAGTTTCCTAATTGAGACATCTTCCCTCTCATGGCAGTTCCACCTAGATGAGGTACAGCAATTTGTAAACAGACCATCCTTTGAAAGGAGTTATAGAAGTTAAAGGTGTGCCTCATCAAACTAAGAAATGCTATAAAACAATTAAAGATGCAAAATTAGAATTCAATTTTTAATTTTGTACGCGGGTTGCGGCGGCTCTCTCCTTCTTTAATTTTTATTTAACAAAAGCACCAGCGCTAATAATCCCAATACCTGCTCCCACTAATAGAAGGGCTAGTAAACCTCCTACCCATAGGGGAATGCCCACAGCAGGTAGCATCCACCACCAAACTGACACGATACGTAACGTTTCTCCTCTTTTCTCCGGTTTGCCTGCTGAGTCAACTACATCTTTGACATTACTATTGAGGGCATCGCGAATTTGACCAGAGGCTGTATACCAACTGTGCCTGAAAGGCGCATGCTCTAGTGACCAAAGGGATGCCTCTCTCGAAATTTTTTGTTCGTTCATTTCGACATAATAGCGCTGATAGAACGAAACCATTGTGGGTGCGTTGACAATAAATCCGATGACAGTGAGCGCAATTAGCACGTTTCTCCAGTGCTTTTTCAAAAGTGCTGTCAAAGCAAACAGTCCCGGAAGCGCAGGCAATAAGTATCTTGGTCCCCAAGCCCATCCACCAGCCCACCAAGCACCGGAGTAAATTAGTAGTAATCCCAAAAACACGGTTATTATTGTCAGTGCCTCTAAAGGCTTTGTTTTTAGGGCTTTGTAGAAACCTAGAAATGCGAGAATGACTGGTGGACAGTACCAAAGCAATCCCCGTCCAGGGCTGAGTAAAAGTCCGAAAATTCCCTTAGCTGGAACTGAGAGCTTGAGCAGAATTGCTTCGAGGATGCCTTCTTGTTGTTGTCCTGTCTCTGCTGGTTCGGAAGAACTCTGTTGTTCTATGATCGCAGAGCCAACTTGAGACGGAACCTCAGAAATCCAAGCGTGCCCGAAAAATAAGGGATCGCCAAACCGCATATAGTTGTAAATGCCATATACAATGACGAAGATAATTGTAGAAACTAGCGGGAGGAGCGTAGTTGCAAGTGGGCGCTTTTTGAAAAACAAGTATGCCGATAGGATTGGTCCTACTATTCCGCCGGGAGGTTTCGCTAGTAAGTTGATTCCGGCAAACAGGCTAGCACCGATAATTTCCTTCCTAGTGCTGCCCAAACCGAAGTACAGGCTGGCGACAGTGAGAAAAGCTAGCAAAGGTTCAGCAAAGAAGTAGCCAGTATACGTCAGCGCAATTGTCCCAAAGGCAAAACTTAATGCTGCCAAACAAGCCCCTCTGCGATCGCTTCCCAGTCGAAGTGCCAAAAGTGCCACTAGAGCGGTGGTGGCAGCAGTGAGCAAGGGGGACAAAGTTAAAGCACAGACAGCAGCCGTATAATGGGCTGGCAGGTTAACAATCTCGCTGAGGGCAATCCCAAGGGCAACAAAAGGAACCGCTAATACTGGAAGCAGTGGATACCATTTCGAGTAATAATACCCATCTGCTCCGAGCGCTCCCGTCCTTGGCGAAACTCGAAAATCATGGTCGATTACCAATGATTCGGCTACCTCTAACATGGCATTGCCATCTATCCCCCAAATGAGAGGCGGCATGAAAGCTAGGTAGATTAGTCCCACCCCAATTCCCAAGGCTAGGGGCATCTTGAGGTCTGGGTTACGAACAAACAAGTTAAAGTCCTATGTGGCTAGGTAATGCAACCTCACAGAGCAAACTGATTATTTATATGCCCTCCATCCTCCATCCTTTACTACTTTTTCTGTGGATAGCAATTGGCACGGGTTTGCGATTTGCCTGTTTGACATCAAAGCCGCCCTGGACAGATGAGTTTGCCACGCTGGTGTTTAGCATTGGTAACACTTATCAACCTGTGCCACTGAACGAAGTTATTTCGACAGATGCCCTCTTACGACCATTGCAGCCCCATCCCGCCGCTAGCATTGCCGATGTAGCCGCCCATTTGTTAAGTAAAGACACTCATCCCCCATCATATTTTATTTTAGCACATTTATGGCAGCAATTGTTCCCTAGCCCTGGGGAATATGTCTCTCTATGGGTAGCGCGATCGCTCCCGGCAATCTTTGGGGTGCTATCCATCCCAGCCATTTACGCCCTCGCCAAACTCGCCTTCCGCTCCCGCTTAGTGGCTCAATTAGCGGCAGCAATGATGGCAGTTTCTCCTTACGGTATTTTTCTGGCACAAGAAGCTCGTCACTATACGCTGGCAACGCTTTTGGTTATAGCCTCCCTCTGTTGTTTAGTGGCTGCTGCGCGATACCTCTGGCAACGGAAAACTTTGCCAGTGTGGCTGGTACTACTCTGGATAGTAATCAACAGCCTCGGTATTGCTGTCCACTACTTTTTTAGTCTCACCCTCTGTGCAGAGGCAGTTGCCTTACTGGTGTGGTTGTTTGGGAAGCAAGGGTGGGGAGATAGGGGGACAAGGAAGCAGGGGGGAGCAGGGGAAGCAGGAGGGAAACACGCACAAACTTCCCCACCTCCCCGCGTCCCCGCGTCTCCGCGTTTTCCCATGAGAAACTTCTGGCGCTTGGGAATAGTTACTATCGGGACGCTGATTGCCGGCTTGGTTTGGTTGCCAAGTTTCTTAGACAACAGTTATGGCAGTAATTTAACGAGCTGGATTCAAAGCGAGGAACGCAGCGGATGGGCATGGCTCAACCCGGTGTTTCAAGCTCTAGCTGCTTGGATTACCATGCTGTCTCTGCTACCGGTGGAGGCATCTTCGCTGCCGATAGTCATCGTCTCTGGGATAGTGATGATGCTGTTTTTAATCTGGGCACTCCCCATTCTCGGCTGGGGATTCAAAGCACAATGGCGACAGCCTAATTCCGGTGTTGCTATTAGTATTCTGGCAGGGTTTGTTGGGGGAGCGATCGCTCTGTTCTTTGCAATTACCTACTTTCTGGGCATGGATATCACGCGGGGGGCACGCTATAACTTCGTCTATTTTCCCGCTGTTATCGTCTTAGTGGGAGCGAGTCTGGCTGCCTGTTGGAAGAAGGGAAACAATCGGCATCAGCGCCGAGGGAAAACTGCCGTTGCCCTCATATGGCTAATGGGGCTACTCAGCAGCATCACAGTCTTTTCCAATTGGGGTTATCAAAAATACTACCGTCCTGACCTCTTAGTCCCCATCATGCAATATCACTCTTCTGCGCCTATGCTAATTGCCACCACTCACAGAACTCACGCGCAAACCGGAGAAATGATGGGAATTGCCTGGGAACTGAGCCAGAAATCAGACTCAGAAACAGCCCAATTTTTCTTAGCACATCAACAAGAAAAAGGCTCTCCAATCGCCACTTTAACCCTGCAACAAGCACTAACCCAAGCTCAACGACCCCTGGCGTTGTGGCTAGTCAATTTTAATGCTCCCCTAGGGTTAGATAACTGTGTTGCCGATTCTCAATCTTTTCCCCACGTGGACGGCTACGATTACCAGCTTTATCACTGCCCAGCGGTGAAGGAAAAACAGGCTAGGTAAAATAAATTGTCTAGTTGCTACTGGCGTATTGTAGCGCCTGCTATGTTTTGCGATTTCGAGTACCTTACATGCCAGCCGATAAGGCATGGTAACTTGTGATTGTCTCGCCGATTTGATTGCGGAGGAGAACCAAAATCTTGAGCTTTGTCATCGTTTGCAATTTGCTGATTGCTCTAGTCAACCTGTATATAGCTTGGCGAGTATGGAAACTTCGGGAGTTTTTTGCACAGGCAGCGAATATCTTAGATAATGCCGCGCAAGGCACCCATAACGTTCTCTCTGCTGCCCCTGAACTTGTTTACAACGGGCAAAGAGGCAGCCGTAGCCTCCGACAGCAGTATCAGAAACTAGTGTTTCAACTGCAAAGGGTGCAACAAGTTCTGAGGCTTTTGAGTCAGGCTCAAACAATTTGGCGTGTCGGAAAAAGGGCAACCGCAAAACAGCAGTCCAATCCGGGATGGCGTGTTCGAGGTTAAAGAAGGTGCAAAAAAGGTTTGCTCCAATTTCGGGAGTTTTGAGGTTCCCAATCAAGTAATCCCGATGATTAACTCCGATCAAAATCTGCCTAAAGTTGGTTAAGTCTAGAGGCTAGGAAATGTCGAAAAACAATACTGGATCATTCTTGGGCGGGATGCTAGTTGGTAGCGCCCTAGGTACTGTCGTGGGCTTATTAGCCGCCCCTCGCACGGGTCGAGAGACGCGGCAGATTCTCAAAAAATCGGCTGATGCTCTTCCAGAGTTAGCAGAAGATTTATCTACCAGCGTGCACCTACAGGCGAATCGCTTCTCAGATTCCACCCTGCGTAACTGGGAAGGAACGCTGACTCGATTGAGAGAATCCATCGCAGCAGGAATTGAAGCCAGTCAGCTAGAAGTCAGAGAAATCAAGCAGTCTCGCCAACAACCTACCGAGCATTCCGAAGCAGATTACGACAGCAACACAGAAATTCAGTCTTGAGTCAAGAGTTTCCTATAGAGGTAGGATGGGGAAGCAGGGGAGCAAGAAAAAGCTCCAGGAACTCCAGGGGCTCTCGGGGAGCAGAGGAGAAAAAAGCAGATCAATCTTTCTCCTCCGCACTTCCGCACCTGGAGCACCTCTGCACAGGAACCTCCTCACTAACCTCCCACTGTTAGAATCTCATTGGTGGTTCCGTGCTGCAGCAATCCGGTCAACAAGGAAGCAGGTGCTTGACCATAGGGCCATGCGAAGGCGTGACGGAAAGCTGCCTCCTGACACGCTTGCAACTGCCCGAAATTAATGACGTCATGGGTAAGAAGGTTTTCGTACTCAAAGGGCAAGCGAACATTGTGTAACCCAGCGTTGTCTGTGCAGATGGCAATGTCTACTCCAGCTTCAAAACAGCGGTCAAACACAATTTTGAGTTGGTGGATGTCGTCCAAGGTTCCTGTCTTTAAATAAGTGGTGGGGCAAACTTCTAAACATTGCCCTGCCCTAGCCACCTCGCTTAATAATTCTGGATGTTGCAAGGGAATCTGGATGCCGTGACCAATTCGCATCAGGTAGGGCAGCAGTTCTGGGTAAAAGCCATCTTCAGTTTCGTAGAGATGCCCGGTGGTTTTTAAACCCAGCGATCGCGCATACTGGTATAACTCTACAAATTCGTCTAAACGCTCGCCATAATAGGTGTCTCCCCCGGCTAAATCCACACCACAGACATACTCAGGGCTTTGGGCAGCCAACTCCAAAATCGCCCGATTCACCTCATAAGGCAGTCGTGAGTGCATACAAAGAATCTGGCTGGAGATAATGGGATACTCCGGCACACGAGAGGCTTCCCCAACTATCTCCACAATTTGCCTCATCTGGTCAATCTGTTCTGATTGATTTAGCTCCTCAGACGTGCGTAGATAAGGGGTATAGCGCAACTCCAGATAAGCGAGATTCTCGAAAACGTAGGCTCCCCGGATCAAGCGGTAGATGAAATACGGTAGCGTTTGGGGGGTTTGGACACTCTCGACTAGGGTGTGCAGTTCTAAATATTCCTCCAGAGTGTCGTGTGATCGCGTATAGAATTCCTCAAATTGGGAGTAATGGGAAAAACGCTGCGCCAAGTCCTGGTTATGGCGTTGAAAATACCGCCACAGAATGCGAGGCACCACGGAACCGCCTAGATGGCGATGGAGATCGGCATGTAAAGTCACTTGAAAACTCCTTAACGATCAGAATTAATTATGAAATTCTCTTAATATAAGCTTGAACTTTCTTCGGTAGATGTCGATAATAGTAGTCTGTGTAAACTGTAGCGTTTCAAAAAACCTTTGGCTAACGTCGTTGTTATCGGAGCCCAATGGGGCGATGAAGGAAAAGGTAAAATCACTGATTTGCTCAGTCGCTCAGCAGATGTCGTGGTGCGTTACCAAGGGGGGGTTAACGCCGGACACACAGTGGTTGTCAAAGAACAAGCCCTGCGGCTACACCTCATTCCTTCTGGAATTTTGTACCCCGACACCGAGTGCATCATCGGTTCAGGGACAGCGATTGATCCTGAAGTTCTCATCCAAGAACTAGACCGCCTCGAAGCTCTGAATATTTCAACCGAAAAACTGCTCATTTCCCAAACCGCCCACGTGACGATGCCTTATCATCGCTTAATTGACCAGGCATCGGAGGAGCGGCGAGGAAAAGGCAAAATTGGCACCACGGGTCGAGGCATTGGTCCCACATATGCCGATAAATCAGAGCGCACCGGTGTTAGGGTTTTAGACTTAATGGATGCTGATGGGTTGCGCCAACAGCTCGAGTGGGCGATTAATTATAAAAACGCGATTTTAGAAAAACTCTACAATTTGCCGCCGCTGGATCTCGAAGTAGTATTTGAGCAGTATCTCGGTTATGCCAAGCGCCTGCGCCCCCATGTAGTAGATAGCTCCCTAAAAATTGATGAGGGGATTAAGCAGCGGCGCAATCTTCTCTTTGAAGGAGCGCAAGGCACGCTCCTCGACTTAGATCACGGAACCTATCCCTATGTTACCTCCTCAAACCCCGTTGCCGGGGGAGCCTGCGTGGGAGCGGGAGTGGGACCAACCATGATTGACCGGGTAATTGGCGTAGCAAAAGCTTATACTACCCGTGTGGGAGAAGGACCATTTCCCACCGAATTGGATGGGGAACTGGGAAGGTCATTGGGCGATCGCGGTGCGGAATTTGGCACAACTACAGGTCGTCGTCGCCGCTGCGGCTGGTTCGATGCGGTGATCGGTCGCTACGCTGTCCGGATCAATGGGATGGATTGTTTAGCAATTACAAAGCTAGATGTCCTCGACGAGTTAGAAGAAATTCAAGTCTGTATTGCCTACGAAATCGACGGCAGCAAGTGCTACGATTTTCCCAGCAGCGCCCGTCAGTTTGCCCGCTGTTGTCCCATCTATAAGACGCTACCCGGTTGGCAGCAGTCAACCGCCCACTGTCGGTCTTTGGAAGACTTGCCCCAGCAAGCGCTAGACTATCTCAAGTTTCTAGCAGAACTAATAGAAGTCCCCATTGCGATCGTCTCTCTCGGTGCCAGCCGCGACCAAACCATTATTGTCGAAGACCCCATCCACGGTCCCAAAAGAGCTTTACTGGATGCCAACGGGACTCCTGTGGCCTAGGATATAGTATGGGACTGCTAATAGCTAATCGTCAGAAGGTCGTAACCCATTAGCAGGAGAAAAATTAGCAATTAACTAAAGATGCAAGTTACAGTTGAATGCCAAAAACGACCAGAAGGCACCAAGCCACATGTGCTTCGCCGTGAGGGGTTAATCCCAGCGGCTATATACGGACATAATGGTGCTGAATCCATTTCCATGGCGTTGAAAGCCAAAGACACTGAACGACTCCTCAAAAAAGCTTCTGTCAACAACACGCTAGTTGACGTCAACATCCCTCACGTCCCCTGGCGAGGCAGGGCACTAATCCGAGACGTGCAAACTCATCCCTGGAAAAAGTGGACAGTATATCACTTGAGCTTTTTTGCTGTGGCAGGTCAAGAGAGTCTCGAAGTGGTGGTGCCCCTAAATCTTGTGGGAGAGGCTGTTGGAGTTGAGCGAGAAAGTGGAGTCTTGGAGCAAACAGTTTCAGAACTGCAAGTGCAATGTGCCCCTGATCAGATTCCAGAGTCGATTGATATAGATATCTCTGACATGCACCTAGGTACGAGCATGCATGTTAGTGAGCTCTCCTTGCCAGAAGGGATCACAGTCATGGATGACCCAGAGCAAACTGTTCTAACGATTATTGCGTCTCGTGCGGCTGTGGAAAAAGAGACAGCCGAGGAGGAAACAAGCGTAATTGGGGAAGTTGAATCTGAAATATCGGACATAGGAGAACTGTAACCCCCCTCTAGTGTCAACCGTAAGTGGTATGTACAGCAGGCAAGCATTTCTATAAAGTATAGTGTTTCGCTTTGTGGTTAAAGGTTTTGGAAAAGAAGTGAGGGGGTGAGTGCGTGAGGGAGGCTCGAAATAGAAATCAAATTTTCTATTCATTGGGTTTAGTTTTTGCCGCTCACCCCTGTACTCGGGTTCCGGCGGCTCGCTCCTATCCCTCACTACTCACCTGCTTCCCTTTCCCAATTTCGCGCCAAGGTGTATTTTGGGGACTCTAAAACTACTGTAAGTGCGTCTGCCTAGAGAAATTTTCAATTAGGCAGGCATCATCAGAAGCCTTTCGGGTATTATTCAGACGGCGTTGCATAAAAAGTGCATGATTTAGATAGGGACGGGTACTCGTCGGTATTTAAGGTAGTAAATCAGCAGTCGAATTGAGGCTTCAAGCATTTCAAGTGATTGGGAATAGCAACATGTCTGTTGGTGTAATCTTGCGAGGTAAGGCCGTAAGCGGCTGTTTTCTCCTTCAACTCGTGTCACCGCCGTTTTACTAACTAGATGGTCACAATCGTCAATCAAGCAT
>PXPT01000037.1 GCA_003021505.1 Cyanobacteria bacterium QS_4_48_99
CAGCGGTAGGGCATACCGTCAAGATGCTTGGCGAGGGGTGAAGCGTAGGCTCCCCTACGACCCAAGAATCCCACGCGCTTTAAGCCGTGGGAGTGTCAAGAATCAGAATTGGAACTCCTTACTGTTTTCTGGCAAGCACTTAGGGATAATCAAGTCTGCACAGAACTAGGAGATGGGGTGATTTTGATTAAAGACTCTCACAGTGGCGAACCCATTGGTTTGGAGTTACTGTCCTATCGTCCTGGGGATAGCCGTTTCGACACAGTGATCGTAGAAGTAGGACAGCCGAGTGGCGTGAAGTCAATCCCTATCTTAGGCAAGATTGCACTTTATCTTAAATTAAGTATGGTATTTTCCAATCTCCAACCCTCATCGGTACACACGCCACTGAGCGGGAGATCCCAGGGTTCCACAGGAAGTTGTGGGAGGTAAGCAAAGTCAAATACAATCCCCACGGTGGGCTTCGATTTCCACTCCGGCGAACTTAGCAGTCTGTCATAAAAACCGCCGCCGTAACCTAAACGATACCCCTGGGCATCACAGGCAACAGCGGGAACGAGAATTAAGTCTACCTCAGCGGGATGACAAACGGGCGAATCGGGATGAGGTTCGTTGATGCCATAGGCTCCCGTTTTTATTCTCTCCCCAGGCTTCCAGAAGTGCCACCATAGAGACTGCTCCACACAACGAGGAAATCCCCAGCGGCGATTTGTGCCAAACAGGGAACTGAGATCGGGTTCTTGGCGAAAACTGAAATAAGCCAGAATCGTTTTTGCCTGGGCAAAAAGCGGTGAGGATTCCAGGTGTTGGCAAAGGCGATCGCTCTTTTGACGAACTTCTTCAGCAGATAGCGATCGCCGTGATTTTAATAGCGATTGGCGTAATTCTGCTTTTTCCATTTAGATTTCTAAGGAATACTAAGCAGCATGTTGACGATACCACTCAATCGTATTCTTTAACCCTTGCCGAAACTCTGTCTGAGCAGTGAAGCCCAAGGTTTGCTTGGCTCGTTCCGTATCCAGGCAGCGACGGGGTTGCCCATTGGGTTTATCTGTTTCCCAAAGAATTTCCCCGTCAAATCCCATCAATTCGCAGATTAATTCTACCAGATGCTGGATAGAAATTTCCTGGTTGGTTCCGAGGTTAACAGGTTCTGGTTGATTATAATACTGAGTTCCTATGACAATGCCCCGCGCGGCATCTGCTGAGTAAATAAACTCGCGGGTAGGGTTACCGTCTCCCCAGACTGGCAAAGTTTTGTCTCCCCGTTGCTGCGCTTCGTGTACCTTATGAATCAAGGCTGGGATAACATGGGAACTTTTGGGGTCAAAGTTATCTTCTGGACCATACAAGTTCACCGGGAGTAAGTAAATGCCATTGAACCCGTATTGCTGGCGATAGGACTGGAGTTGAACTAGTAGGGCTTTCTTGGCGATGCCATAGGGCGCATTCGTTTCTTCTGGGTAGCCATTCCAGAGTTCATCTTCTTGGAAGGGCACGGGAGTGAACTTGGGATAGGTACAGATAGTGCCCACGCAGGTAAATTTTTCCACTCCAGCTTCATAGGCAGCATGAATCAGTTGCGCCCCCATCATGAGGTTGTCGTAGAATAATTCCGCTGGCTTTTGGCGATTTAGCCCAATGCCGCCGACGTGGGCAGCGAGGTGAATGACGATATCCTGCTTATCAACGGCTTTTTGGCAGCATTCTAGGGAACGGAGATCGCAATCGCGCGATCGCGGTACGGTGATTTTATCCGATTTTGCCCCTGCCTGAGTTAACTGCTCGATCACCTGTCGTCCCAGAAACCCAGCTCCCCCCGTTACCACAATCCGTTTGTCACTTAAATCTAGCATTTTTGCCCCTCACCAATAACTAATGACCAATGACCAATTACCTAACTTACTGCTGTAAGTCCCGCGCTATAGAGCTTCCATCTTAGCGTCGGAACGGTGCTTTTAAAGGGCGCGGATTCCATTCAAAATGCAAAATTTTGAATTTTTAATTTTGAACTTTTAATTCTTAATCCACCACACTGCCTAGGCTAGGACGGACATAGGCAATATCCTTCCATCGTTGCGATTCACCTCCATTGGGCGAGGGAATCCCTATAGCGCTTAAGTCAGCCTCTACCATCAAAGCAACGAGTTCCTCGAAGCTCACTGAAGGCTTCCAACCTAGCTTTTGCTGAGTCCTGGTGGAGTCCCCAATCAGTAAGTCCACCTCAGCAGGGCGCAAATAGCGCGGGTCAAACTTCACGTAATCTTGCCAGTCCAGATTGACATATTTGAACGCCACCTCTAAAAACTCTCGTACTGAGTAAGTTTCCCCAGTAGCAACCACATAATCATCTGGCTGCTCTTGTTGAAGCATGAGCCACATCGCCCTAACGTAGTCTTTGGCGTAGCCCCAGTCTCGCTTCGCGTCAAGATTGCCTAGGTAGAGTCCTTGTTGTTTTCCTGCCACAATACGGGCGATCGCGCGGGTAATCTTACGGGTGACAAACGTTTCGCCACGACGGGGCGACTCGTGATTAAAAAGTATCCCATTACACGCAAACAGGTCGTAAGATTCTCGATAGTTCATGGTTTGCCAATAGGCATACACCTTGCCACAGGCATAGGGACTTCGGGGATAAAATGGCGTTGTCTCCTTTTGCGGCACTTCCTGAACCTTGCCAAACATCTCCGAAGAGCCAGCTTGGTAGAAGCGCACCTCAATTCCGGTGCGGTGTTGGTAATCGCGAATCGCTTCCAGTAACCGCAGCGTTCCCATTGCTACAGTGTCCACCGTGTATTCTGGGGTGTCGAAACTGACGCGGACATGGGATTGAGCGCCTAAGTTATAAATTTCAATCGGCTGGATTGCCTCCAAAAGCCGACGAAGGGTTGTCCCATCCGTTAAGTCGCCGTAGTGGAGAAAAAAACGTGCTTCTTCCTCGTGAGGGTCAACATAAACGTGGTCAATCCTATCGGTATTAAACGTAGAAGTCCGACGGACTAGTCCGTGAACCTCGTAGCCTTTCTCCAGCAAAAGTTCGCTCAAATAGGAACCATCTTGACCAGTAATTCCAGTAATTAAGGCTCGCTTGGGTTGTGTCATCCTTAATCTTCCTAGAGGTACAAAAGGATTTTTGCAGCCGCGCCCACTCCTGATGCAGTTTCAAGAGAGCCGAACGGCTGGAAGTATTAATTTAGACCTAACTTAACCTACCAATCTCGAAATGGTAAGAGGGATGACAACGCTTAATCCTGAATGCAGTTGCCGTACGTTTCGCTTAGTAACCCCCGTTATTGTGCGGAAAAACAACCGCGCCAATTGTTTTAATAATTACCCACAAATCCAGGAACCAATTACGGAATTTAACGTAGTAAACGTCCATATTAACCCGGCGCTCGTAAGGAATATCATTGCGTCCAGAAACTTGCCATAGCCCAGTGATTCCCGGTCTTATAGTCAGCACTTTGTCAATATGACGACCATATTTGGATAATTCTTCTGGAACTAAGGGTCGCGGTCCCACAACACTCATATCTCCCATCAGAACATTCCAGAACTGGGGAAACTCATCAAGGCTGGTGTAGCGCAAAAATTTTCCCATATTCGTTACGCGAGGATCGTCTCTGAGTTTGAAATTCTCCTCAAATTCTTCGCGTAATTCGGGCGACTCAGCGACCATTGATTGCATGATCTCATCGGCATTGTTCACCATTGTTCTGAATTTAATGCAGTCAAAGAGTTTGTGGTCTTTACCAACTCGTTGCTGAATGTAAAAGACTGGTCCTGGCGAACTAATGGCAATGACAAAAGCCAATAGTATATAAAGCGGAGACAGGGTAATCAGAACGGACGAGGAAAACAAAACATCAAACAGCCGCTTGGCGAAATTTCTGTCTAGAGTTGGCAAGGCTAATCCCTGGCGTCCCCTCTTGGCGACTTGGGTATGAAAGCCTCTTTGAATCACCCTCGTCCATAGCTTGAGGGAGGCTAGTTGGCTCTCGGCAGTCATTTTTTCCTTACACTTCACACCACACAGTCCCGATCATAAAGCCACTAGG
This sequence comes from Cyanobacteria bacterium QS_4_48_99, assembly GCA_003021505.1. GTDB lineage: Bacteria > Cyanobacteriota > Cyanobacteriia > Cyanobacteriales > Rubidibacteraceae > QS-4-48-99. Next base: position 4,059 of record PXPT01000037.1, read on the forward strand.
TGTTGTATGTCGTGAATTTAATGACCTTGATCGCCATTTTCAAGGCGCGATGGTGGAGCTAAATTCCTGGCAGCAGCGTTTTAAAAAGTCTAAATACCGCTGCTCAAAGTGTTTTGGGGAAAATTGATTCGCCTGCTTTTGCGCGATCGCTGGACTAAATTTTTTGCGATCTTGTTCAAACACCTCTACTGCTTCCACCAAAGCGGCAGGAGTTTGAGGAGAAAATAATAATCCCGTCCCTGTCTCTGGGAAGGAACGGAGATCGCGCACTGTTTCAGTGGCACCACCCGCACCATAAGCAATTACAGGCGTGCCACAGGCTTGTGCCTCGACTAGGGCAATGCCAAAATCTTCACAAGCGGCGTAAACGAAGGCTTGAGCTTTAGCCATGTACTGCTCAACTGCCCCATCCGGCTGCGGTCCTAGCACTTGCACATTGGGTTGTGCGAGTTGGCGAAGCTGCTGGAGCTGGGAACCGTCGCCAATAACCACAAGCGATCGCCCAAGCTGATTAAATGCTCGAACGATTAAAGAAACTTGCTTATAACTCACCAAGCGAGACACAGTGAGATAAAAATTTTCTTTTTGCTCGAGGATCGGAAAACGATCTACCTCAACTGGCGGATAAATCACTTCCGCCGAACGTCGGTAACAGCGCCAAATGCGCCGCGCTGTGTGTTGGGAGTTGGCAATAAAGTAGTCAACTCGGTTTGCACTCAAAACATCCCATTGGCGTAGCTGGTGCAGGAAATAGCGCGTGAACATTCCCGCCATCCCGCATCCTAAGGAACTATTGTTAAGATAATCAAAAGTTAAGTCCCAGGCGTAGCGCATGGGAGTATGGCAGTAGCATATATGGAGCTGTTGGGAAGTGGTGAGGACCCCCTTGGCAACCGCATGGGAAGAGGAGAGAATCACGTCGTAATCTCGTAAGTCAAGCTGTTCAATTGCGAGAGGCAGCAGTGGCAAATATTTCTGAACGCCATTACGGGTAAAAGGAAAGCGCTGCAAGAAAGTCGTACCAATGGTGCGTCCGAATAGCTCACTCTGCGGGTTAGCCGATTCAAAGTCAATTAGGGCATAGAGGTCCGTTTCGAGGTGTTTTAAAATTTCGAGAACCACTAATTCTGAACCGCCCGTGGCTTTAGGAGTAAGCCACTCATGAACTAGAGCATATTTCATTATTTAAATCGCTAGCTTTGATGGCAATAGTTATTAATTCCGGTGACTAATTGTTTTTCTAATCTGCCTGCTTGTTGTACCTCTTCTCGAGCAACCTTGGCAGCAGAGAGACTGTGATCTTTTCTTGCCTTTAGCATCTCACGAGTTGCCTGAGAGTAAGCGCGATACATTCTAATAAAACCAGCCTGATACTCTTGGAGCTGTTTATCCTGAGTTTCTAGGGCTTTCATGTCTTGCGCCGCTTGTTCCATTGTGTCGGCTGCCTGAAGGAGTGCTGAACGATTTTTGTTCTCACCAGCATCAGTCAGTTTGCTAGCTTCGCTACCTGCTTCGTTGGCAATTTGAATAATCTGGCTGCATTGGGAGGATTTAGTCGGAGCGCAACTGACGGCTAAGAAACTGATGGCAGCACTGAGTGGAAGCATCAAAGCACATCGACGCAGACAACGCATGAAATAATTCTCCTGGTGATAGACACTTTAAACTTCATCACTAATGACTGATGACTGTCCCCAGGGGACTATTTTCCTAATATAAGCTTGCTATTCGCTTTTTTCTGCGATCGCATGGAAACTTTCTAGCCAAAAATTGTAAAATTGAAGACATGTTGAGTCATCGCCTGCAAAAACTGGCAGCATATCTACGTCCCCACTGGCGACGGATGTTGCTGGGAATCCTGGCATTGTTTGTTGTTAATGCTTTTAGCGCCTACATCCCTCGATTAATTGGGCAGAGCATTGACAAAGCGTTCCGCAGTTTTGGTCAGATTTGGCCCTATGCGGTGGGAATCCTAGCTCTTGCCTCGGTGATGTGGGGAATCCGCATGCTATCTCGCGTCTGGATATTTGGGGTGGGGCGTCGAGTGGAATTTGACCTTAAGCAAAAGATTTTTCAACACCTGCTGCGCCTAGAACCCGCTTATTTTTCGACAACTACCTTGGGAGATTTGATTACCAGGGCAACCAGTGATGTGGACGAGATTCGTCGTCTAGTGGGGTTTGCAGTCTTGAGCTTGGTGAATACAGTTTTCGCCTATGCCTGGACATTGCCGTTTATGCTCTTGATTGACTTCAAGTTAACCTTGTTGGCAATTTTGCCTTACCCACTGATTTTGATTGCTGTGGGGCTATTTAGCAACCGACTACGCAACCAACAGCGGGAGGTGCAGGAGCGACTCTCCGATGCCAGTGAGCTGATTCAGGAAGACATGAGCGGCATCTCTCTAATTAAAATTTACGCTCAGGAGAGAAACGAGCGCCACGCTTTCAACCAGAGAAATCAGCGGTTATTAGGGGCAAATCTCAAGCTGGCGAGAACCCGCAACCTTTTATTTCCGCTAATTGAGGGACTAGCTTCTTTGAGCTTACTATTGTTGCTGTGGTTTGGTGCTGGGGCGCTGGCTAGTGGCGATATCAGCAACGGTGACTTGATTTCACTGATTCTCTATGCTCAACGTTTAGTCTTTCCCATTGCCACTCTAGGATTCACCATTACTGCCTATCAGCGGGGTGAAGTCAGTGTTGATCGCGTAGAGGCGATTCTGAATGCCCAACCTAAGATTCAAAATGCTGCGGGGGCGATGGAGTTGCCTCCCGAAACCGTCAGCGGTCAACTACAGGCTCGTCAGCTCAGTTATACTTATCCAGGGGCAGATGCACCGGCTTTGAACGAAATCGACTTTCTGATTGAGCCTGGTGAAACGGTTGCGATTGTGGGATCGATTGGTTCTGGCAAATCCACCCTTGCCAGTGCGCTTCCTCGCCTGCTCGATCTTGAACAGGGACAGCTATTCCTAGATGGTAATGATGTTACCAAAGTGAAATTGCAGGACTTGCGAAGCGCGATCGCCTACGTCCCGCAAGATAGTTTCCTCTTTAGCACCACGATTCAAGACAACATCCGCTACGGTAAACCGTTCGAGGAATACCCCGAAATCGAATACGCCGCCAAGCAAGCGCAAATTCACCCCGAAATTCTCAACTTTCCCACCCAATACGACACCATCGTGGGAGAGAGGGGCATTACCCTTTCCGGGGGACAGCGACAGCGCACTTCTCTGGCAAGGGCGCTACTAGTTGATGCTTCGGTGCTGATTCTCGATGATGCCCTCTCCAGCGTAGACAATCAAACGGCGACGCAGATTTTGAACAATCTCTCCGGCGGGCGGGAACGCAAAACCGTCATTTTTATCTCTCACCAACTCTCTGCTGCTGCCCAAGCTGATCGCATTTTTGTCATGGACGCGGGTGAAATCGTTCAAATCGGTTCTCACACTGAACTCCTGCAAAGTCCTGGATTATACCAGTCCCTTTGGAAGCAAAATCAGCTTGAAGAGGTATTGCGTTGAGAGTTACAGATTAGCTTTTCTTTTAGCGCGGCAGCAAAATTCCCAATCAGCTTGTTGCTCTAAAAGCATTCTGAATCTGTGGTAGGCGAATACAAAATTAGGAAAGGATAAAATAAATGCAACCTATACAAGCGTGAAACTGGGAGATGTTGCTAGCCGCATCGTTGTTAGTCTCCGCAAGCTGAGTGAGTACGCTCTTAATCTAGATCATCCAGTAGGTTGCGACAAAGCTTTGATGTTTCGGCCTTGTCTGGGCTTTACACAAAACAATTATGATTCCTTGCTAGAACAGATTTCGAGGAAACCTGAGATTCTGAAGCTATTTTGCAGCGTAGTGACCAGCATGGGCCACACTATCGCTTGGATTTGGAAAATCAGGGAACAGAGCGACAGCAAGAAGTTGTTCGTACAGGCTGGGTGGTGGCACCTGATAGCGATGAAGCCAGATTGGTGACACTATATGTTCGGAGACGATAATGAGTGAGCCAGAACTGTTTGACGTCATTGAATTATTGGTGGAGTTGCCCTTGGTACAGGACAAAAGCTGGAAGAGTGGACAGGAAAAGGGTTTCATGGAATTGCTAGCAACTAATGAAACCCTATGGATGAGGTTACTCTAGTGCGCGATACCTTGCGCTCCCATTGGAGATGGCATGGAGGTAGCCTGAGCTTGGTCTCGATTTTCCTCATTGCCTTACTACGGGCCAGGGCCAGGACCGTCAACTGGAGTGAGTGGGCGTCTGTGGTCAGGCGCAAAAGGAGTCCCACTATCAACGTCTGCAACGCTTCTTTCGGCAGTACGAAGTGGACGAAATCGCCACCCTCAAACAGTGGTCGCTCTGCTGGAAAATCCCCGGCTTCTCTCGCTTGAGCGCACCGAGTGGCGGTTTGTAAGTGTGTCTTTAACCTCGTGATGCTAGGTGTGGTGCATCATGGTGTGGACAAGACT
>PXPT01000038.1 GCA_003021505.1 Cyanobacteria bacterium QS_4_48_99
GCGCGATCGCATTCTGGCAATTGATCATACCGAAACCCAAGACCTTACCCTGGATGAGGCAGCAACCCGGATGCGCGGTTCCATTGGCTCTCAAGTGACCCTCACGATTAAGTCCCAAGGCGAAGATCGATCAAGTGCTAGAGAAGTTGAGATAGTGCGCGATCGCATTTCCCTCAATCCAGTCTATGCCAACCTAGACCAGCAGAGTAGTAACGTCCCGATTGGTTATATTCGCCTCACCCAGTTTAGTGCTAATGCCACAAAAGAAGTTTCCCACGCCGTTGCCCGCCTAGAAAAACAAGGGGCAAAAGGCTACCTCCTGGACTTACGCAATAATCCAGGCGGACTTTTACAGGCAGGAATTGAGATTGCCCGCCTCTGGCTCGACCAAGGAACCATTGTCTATACTGTTACTCGCAATGGTGTGGAAGGTAGCTTTGATGCTAACGGTTCTGCTCTAACAAAAGGCTCCCTAGTGGTTTTAGTTAATCAAGGAACAGCTAGTGCTAGCGAGATCCTTGCAGGAGCATTGCAAGACAACGCTAGAGCGCAACTGGTAGGAGAAAAAACTTTCGGCAAGGGTTTAATTCAGTCTTTGTTTGAACTGCCAGGCGATTCGGGCATAGCAGTGACGGTTGCTAAGTACGAAACTCCTAACCACACAGATATTCACGAGTCCGGGATTATTCCCAACTTAGCAGTTCCCCAAGACCCGATTTCTCTTGACCAGATAGGAACAGAAGCAGACCAACAGTATCAAGAAGCCATAAAGCTATTAACTGCTGATTCAGTAGTCGCTAGCCATTAGTCATCAGTCATGTTATTACTCACAGTTAAACTTTGTAAGCGTTAGTACTAAGGACTAAGGACTAAGGACTAAGGACTGTCCCCGAAAAAGACTTGCAACCCGTAACTCGATGTAGGAGAAACCATTATGTTGGCAGGAAAACGACCCAATAATCTAGGAGTACGCGAAGGCAAGCTTGCCGCTTGTCCTGGTACGCCCAACTGCGTTAATAGCCAAAGCCAAGATTCAGAGCATAAAATTGAGCCTCTTGCTTACAACTCCACTCCCCAACAGGCAATGGCTAACCTCAAACAAGTTATCCAGAATACAGAAAAAACAAAAATTATTACCGAACAACAGAACTATATCTATGCCGAATTTCAGACGAAGCTCATGGGGTTTGTGGACGATGTGGAATTTTTTCTTGATGAGAATGCCAATGTAATTCACGTTCGTTCCGCTTCGCGCTTAGGCAACTCAGATCTAGGAACGAACCGTAAGCGAGTCGAGGCAATCAGAGCCAAACTGAAAGAGCAACAAAGTTGATAATTCGTAATTTTGAGTGACAGTGATCGCTAACTTTCTACTTGCAAATCTGCTTAAGCGAGTGCGGAACTACTCTGATACAAATCGAGCAGGACTTGCGTAGCACAAACTATCGAGACAATGGCGATTACTGTAACGGGCAATAAATTTGTGCCAGCTATAGCGAGGGCAAGCAGAGCTGCCACTGTCCCTAGCCGATGCTTGGTTCGGAGTTTGCAATAGCGGATCACCCCAGTGCGGTGCAGAATTCCCAGAGACAGGAAGCATAGTGCTACTGATCCACACAGCAGCCAGCGCTCGGCATCAGGTAGGGCGCTCTCAGCTTCACTTAAGATCACGTCTTCCACGCCTACTCCGGTAGCGGCAAGACCAATCACCAGCGGTAGATGCCCGTCAAGCCAGACATTAAAAACTTGGATGCGCCCTGAGGCTCTGGCAGTTCGCAGTGCTGAACCGCTGATGTTCTGAAAATAGACCCACCACAAGCTAAAGGCAATGCCAAAGCCAAACGCAGCAGCGATCGCACTTTGAGCTCCCCAATCCTGCTCGGCAACCCCACTGACGACAGCTATGATCGCCTCACCGAGTACAAAGATAGTAAATAGTCCGAAACGCTCAGGCAAGTGTTGGAGGTGGGGCATGAGTCCCGTTTGCAGCCGTGTGGCTGTTCAGGGGGTAGCGAAGTCAATGGCGAGTCCAATTCCCCAAAGAACAAATCGCCACGGCATGGGAACAAAGGCTGAGATCAGCCACAGGGAAGCAGCGATCGCAAACCCTCGCGCGTAATGAGTAGTTAGCCCTCTTGCTTGGGAAATGTGCCATCCTGCCCAGAGGTATTTAATCACAAGTATGGTTCTGGCGGCCGCATAGGCAAGGGCAAAGCCATCGGAACTCTCACCCAACCCGTGGGGGACATTAACTGCCAGTGCAGCGATCGCAAACATCTGCACACCCATCAACAGCCGATGTGCAATCTCGTCGCTATCGAAGCGGTTGGCATATAACATGGTGCCAATCCAAGCCCACCAAATGGGTAGAAATAGCACCACAAAGCCCAAAAATCCTGTTAAGGAAACATTTTCGCTCAGGTTGTGGGCGAGCTGAGAAACTGCTACTACATACACTAAGTCATAAAAATGTTCCAGCCAAGTAGCGTTGCGGTGCTCTCCTTCATTTTCTTCACCAATGCGTAGGCGGGGGGTTGCAACCAGCTTTTCATACCTATTGTTTGGGATTGAGCTAGATCTTTGTCAATGTAGCGCGTTAAATTGCACTCAATCAATCATTATTATGAATTCCTTGCAATCCGTCTACTCAAGAAATAAGAAAGAGAATTTTTGGAAATTCTAAAATGATTAGATTAGTAGTGGAAAATTTTCAAATCTTCTATGAAGAAGGGGTTTTTTTATCGTTGAAAACCGATGGAAATAAACAGTTTTTTTGAGAAGATTTACTGAGTTTTGTTCGGGATAAAGTGGCAGACAATTCCGAATCTGCCATCTGTAAAATTATTATTGCAGATTGTTAAAGAAGTCTGGAAGTCTTACAATAAGAATTTTCTTCTCTGGAGTCATGAAAGTTTCCGATATAATGAGCAGTTATCGGAACCCCAATTATATTTTTGCAAAGCGATCACCCCTGGGAAAAATTATTTTAAAGTAGCCTTATTTACTAGTAGTAGAAGCAAAGCAAAATAACTTTGACGAAGGCTGGGGACAGTGCTTGGCAGCAATTATTCCGGCTCAACGTTTGAATAAGTATCAAGATCAAACAATATTTCGCATTGTTTCCAATGGTAAAATTTGGAAGTTTGCTCAACTGAACCTAGACCAATTTACTAAGAATATCACTATTTAGTTTTTTCAATATTGAGAGCGGCTGTTGGCAGCTGTGAATGATGTGTTTCGGCGATGTGAATTACAACTACAGAACTTTTCGACGACCTGAGGTAACTTTGGCGCGAAATCGGGAGAGGGGAATTTCCTTTAACCCAACACCGTTAACCTTTCCCCTACCAAAAACTCCATACTTACCACTCGATGTAAACTGCTGTAATTGCAGTTGAGGCTTGATTTTTTCGGGTCACAAAAATGCTACATTCGCTCTAACACCGGAATTCCTAGCAAAGATAACCCTAACTTCAGCGTGCGGGCGGTTAAATGGCATAGCACTAAGCGGGATGTGCGCTGGGGTTCGCTAGCTTGTAGTACAGGGCAACGATCATAAAATTGATTAAACTTCTGGCTCAGTTCAAATAGGTACTGACAGAGGCGATTGGGTAGCAAATCTTGCTCGACTTCCTTGAGAACATCACTCAGTTGCAGTAGATGCTTGGCGAGAACCAACTCCGCTTCTTCCTGTAGGAGAATTTCTGCATCTGTGCCGAGTTGCTCAAAGTTGATATTACCTTTGCGGCTAATCCCTCGGATACGCACGTAAGCATAGAGCATGTAAGGGGCGGTATTGCCCTGGAGGGAGAGCATTTTGTCGTAGCTGAAGATATAGTTACTAGTGCGGTTTTGGCTTAAGTCAGCGTATTTAACCGCACTAATGCCCACTACTCTGGCAACCTTGTCTTTAAATTCCTCGCTTTCGGTGCGCCCTTCCTCTTGCAGGCGCGTTTCGAGATCAGCACGGGCACGGGCGATCGCTTCCTGCAATAAATCTCGCAATCGCGGCGTTTCCCCAGAACGAGTTTTCAACTTTTTGCCCCCTTCTCCCTGCACCAAACCAAAGGGAACATGTACCAGTACGGGCGAACCGTCGGGTTGCCCCTTCACACCTTCGGGAATCCATCCCGCCCGTCGTGCCACTTGAAACACCTGGGCAAAGTGGTCCGCTTGCCCTGCATCAGTGACGTAAATTATCCGTTCTGCCCCATCTTGCTGGATGCGGTAGCGCAGGGCAGCTAAGTCAGTTGTGGCGTAATTGTACCCTCCATTGGATTTCTGTACGATTAAGGGCAAAGGCTCACCCGCTTTATTGGTAAAGCCTTCTAGAAAAACGCATTTCGCTCCTGCATCTACCTCGGTTAACTCCTGGTAATCCAAATCTTCTATGACACCGGGTAGCAAGGGATTATAAAAGGATTCCCCTCGTTCAGTAAGTTCCACATCGAGTAAGCTGTAAATAACCTGAAATTCCCGGCGGGATTGTTCGCAAAGCAGTTCCCAAGCACGAATGCTATCCTCTTCCCCTGCCTGTAACTTCACCACTTCTTGCCGGGAGTTTTCGCGAAATTCCTCATCCTCATCAAATCGCTGTTTCGCTTTTTGATAGAGTTTGACTAAATCTTCTAATTCCAGAGCATCCCGCTTCGTCAATGCTTCTGGATAGGCTTCGCGCAGGTAGGCAATTAACATTCCAAACTGCGTTCCCCAATCGCCCACGTGGTTCAGCCGCAAGACATCATGGTTGCGAAATTCTAAGATACGGGCGATGCTATCCCCAATAATCGTTGATCGCAAGTGACCCACGTGCATTTCCTTGGCAATGTTGGGGCTGGAAAAATCGACAATCACCCGTTGTGGCGTTTTTGCTTTCTCTGCCCCAAGCTGGGAATCGCTTTGAATTGCATTCAGTCGCGCTTCTAGATAGCTTGATTTTAGGGTGAGATTAATAAAACCGGGTCCCGCTATTTCGGCGGGTTCACAGAGTTTGCTCACTTCAAGATGTTGAACGATTTGTTGGGCAATCTCGCGTGGCTTTTGCCCTAGCGTTTTTGCTAACGACATTGCCAGGTTGGATTGATAGTCGCCAAACTTGGGATTACTCGCCGGGACAACAAGGGGATCAGTTTCGGCAAATTCCGAACCAAACGCCGCTACTAGGGCTTCACTAAAGCGATTTCTGAGCTGTTCGATAATGGAGTTCATAAACGCGATCACGCGGGATTACCTTATAGTAAAGACTTTACATTTAAGGTTGCTAGAGGCAAAATAAACCTCGCTACTTTTCACTTTAGCTGTGTAGCCGATAGAACAGTTGGATTGGCACTACACATTTCCTAGTCATCATGAATATGAATGATACTTCAGAAAAGTCACAGAATTTAGCTCGTAGACTTGTCGTGCCAAAGGCAATGGGACTCACTTCCTTAACTGGGATGATTGTAGTGAGTGCCTTGATTTTATTTGCGTGTAGCAGTTTACGAGACGCGCTGTTTCAATCAGCGGCTTTTGACTTGGGAATTTTTGACCAGGCAATTTACTTAATTAGCCAGGGAGAGCCACCCATATCTTCTTTATTATGGGCGATCATCCAGCCTGGATTCTTTATCTTTTACCCCCACTATATAAAATTTATCCAGATGTCCACTGGCTATTTGCTATACAAGCCATTTCCTTAGCACTAGGAGCTTTACCTACCTGGTATCTTGCTAGTCAAGCTGGGTTGACCAGAAAGCAAGCCACAGCGATGGCAGTAGTGTACCTGCTGTATCCTTTAGTTTTTAACATTAATTTGTTTGACTTTCACCCAGAGGTCATGGCCATCCCGCCTCTGTTGGGAGCAGTTTTAGCAGCACGGCTGCATCAGCTTGGGTGGTTTTGTGTGGTGATCATCTTTGTCCTTGGTTGTAAGGCAGTCCTAACAATGACTGTGGCGGCAATGGGATTCTGGTTATTAATTTTTGAGAAGCGAAGGATCTATGGCGCGATCGCACTTTTTGCCGGGGTTGCCTGGTTTTTAATTGCCACTCAAGCAGTTATACCTTGGTTCACAGAACCTGAACGCGTGACAGGAATTGGGCGTTATGACTTCTTAGGAGATTCGGTTTTAGAGATAGGCAAAAATTTTTTCCTTAAGCCTGAGCTTGTACTAAGTAAAATCTTTACGCTGCCTAACCTATAATATTGGGCTCTGCTGCTTTCACCAGTAATTTGGGGACTTTCACTTCAGCATCTGACCCCTTTAGTGGGTGCAGTTCCCACTTTATTCTTAAATTTGCTCACCGACCACCAGCCCCAAAAAGATTTAATTTATCAGTACTCTCTACCAGTGCTGCCTTTCTTGTTATTGGCTGTCATTTCGACTTTGGCTGCTGGTGGTGGTTGGTTGCGCAGCAGGCGGGCAATAGTACTATAATCTTTAGTGGCTTTTGTGGCACTAGCCAAGTTTGGCTATTTTGGGTCAATATATTTAGAATCAATTAATACTTGGCAGGCAACGCGAGAGGCAATCTCCCACATTCAACCTCAAAAGAGTATTCTGACCGACAATCACCTTGCGCCTCATGTCGCTCACCGCCCTGTTGTGGAACTGATAGGCTCTAGTTCATCACTAGATCAATTAACAGAGTTTGAGTATGTACTACTTAATTTACGCCATCCCTGGTCTGATAGTCAGGAAGTTGCACCAGAATTAGTGAATAAGCTTCGGCACAATCCACAGTTTCAACTTGGCTATGAACGCGATGAGGTTTATTTATTTGAAAGAGTCAATTTACCAAGTCCAGTTAGGAAACCAAGTCCGTAACCGATAACCTTTAACTTAATATGTTGCAATGATACGTTTTGAAAAACCACAGAGGCACAGAGAACACAGAGGAAAAAACAGAGAGGATGGCCTGAATTGATGTTTTGGGTAAGGGCGAAACTTAACTGAATATCCTACAAAAAAGGGAACACGGCGCGTCGTGTCCCTTCCTTGGCGGCTTGATTTGCTCGTTGGTGTTACTCGGATTGCTCCTTACTCGCAAATTGCTCTGGGAATTTTTCTGCAAAGTATTTACTCAAGAAAGTATTGACGAAAGACAAGAGAACTGGAGCCAGGATAAACGCTAGCAACCCAGCCACTCTAAATCCAGGTACAAAGACAGAAGCTAGCCAAAAAGATACACCGTTAACGACTAACGAAAATGCTCCTAAACTCAACAAGTTAAGTGGCAGAGACAAAGTTGATAAAATTGGTTTAATAAACGAATTGACTGCTCCAATGGAAACCGCAGCAATTAAAGCAACTGGAAATGTGGCAAGATCGACGCCAGGAAAAACTATATCAACAACCAGTAGGCTGAGTGCGGTAGCTAGTAAAGTCAAGAGTGTTCCAATCATAATTTATCCTTATTTTTCTATTCAATTGACTATTTTAACCATAAAAACTACTCTCATGCCTCTCCACAAAGATAGATTTTCTGTGTTGAGGGAGGGGAACAAGCTCTGTAGTCTGTTGTAGAAATGCTCAAGTGTTACGTTATGAAAATGTCACAAAGAATCATCCCTAGGATAGAGGTAATAAGCCAGTTAATTTAGGAGAATAGAACCAAAGTGAATTAAAAACAAGACGCAATAATATGAAGCTACTACGAATAGTCCTTGGCATTGTCCTCCCACCCGTTGGTGTTTTCCTCACCTCTGGAGTTAGCTCTGCCCTTTTAATTAACATCTTGCTTACCATTCTAGGTTGGCTCCCTGGTTCTATCCATGCACTCTGGGTAATCGTCAAGCAGGAAGAAAAAACTGATAGACAAGAAGGAGTCTCTTAAAAACTAGCGTAGTTGTCTATAGGGGAATGTCGCTCAGGCAATTTCAACTAAAAGGGAGAGTAAGGGCGAATTTCAGTTCGCCCCCCTCTTTTATTATTTACTTTTCTCGCAGAGCTTCATTAGCTGATTGCCATAGTTCTCTTAAAAGTTGTCGCAATCGTTGCTCTTTTCTGGCTACGGCTGTACCTGCTTCACCGAGTTTGCCTTCAAATTCTGCTCGCTTTTGCTTAACATTTTCGGCTGCTGGTTCAGCTTTACTATATGCTTGGTCATACCAAGTCTTAGCCTCATCTAAATACTTCTTAACGTCTTCGTAGCGTTCTCCGTAACGTGTCGCCAAGTTAGCTTGTACAACTGCTAATTGAGCTTTAAGTTGTGCATAACGCTTCTGCATCAAAGCTCCTTCTTCGCTATTTTTGAAAGTATTAATTGCAGATTCAATTGAAGATTTTATCCGTTCAGATCTGTCTTTTCCAGTTTCTTCGATATCGGTGAGGAAGGTATCTACTTCTTCTTGAAGCTCTTTTTCTTCAGTATCAATTTTAGCTTGTAGTTGGTCTACTTCTACTTGGCTTTTCGCGATCGCTTCGCGTCTGGAGTGACTAGCCCCTGTAATCGCTCCTTCAATAGCGGCGTTAATTTCTTTTTGGGTTTCTTGCCCCTTCTGCTGGAAATACTCGACTACAGCGGAAACGGCATCCTTAACAATTGAGCGAATTTCACTGGAGTCTTCTTTGTGTTCTGAAGCTCTTTGATAGACTGCCGATTTAACTATCTCCCGAATTCGTTCAGTTTGCAGGTTTCCTTCTTGTTCAGCTTTTTGAACCTCGGATGTAATTTGTTTTTTGATATAATAAGACATGATCATTGAGTTGCTAAGTTTTTAATCATCACTTCGCCACCTATTCAGCGATTTAGTATATGCTATGCCAGTGAAGTAAATTTGCTGCTCCATAGCCTTTTTAATAAAGTAACGTAGTCTCGCTCAAATAAGTTCCTCCTTTAGGTAGAAAAAGCATGATTAATTTAACTATCTGCTGATTTTAGTTTTTTTACTAAAGCTTAAATGTTTCTGTAACCTGGGTATAAATAAAAACCAATTTGCACAGTTGAGGCGAGGTGCTGTGTCTCTTCTCCCCTGCGAGGCTGCGGATTGCCAGTTATTAAACCCAACTAGGAAACCACATCCGTAGCTGATAACCTTCAGGAGATAAAGGAAGCCCCAAATAAATCGGCAACCAGAAGAAAAACGCGCCGATAATCGCTAAAATTACAGCTATCCCAGCACTTCTGCAAATAGAGTGACGACTCCGTAACCAGTGATCAACAATCCAGGCTAACCCCAACTCAGCAAATATGGATGCTTCCATGTAGTGATAGAGAAACGTACAACGACTCACCATTGCCCAGGGTAAAAAGTTGGCAGCGTAGTTTAAAACTAGAAATAGAGCAATCCAGGTTGGCAGTGTTGAAAATTGGCTCAATCCTCCTCGAAACAACTGTAGCGCTAGTAGCACCAGCAACAGCAAAATAGCCGCTGTCGATAGCCACCACAAAATTGGATTTCCCATCGCGTGGACATCGTAGATAACTTTACCAGCCTCCCATTGTGAGGTTTGATAGTAGTAAGAAATAGGACGCCACATGATTAGCCAACTGTACCAACGGGAACAATAAGGATGCACACCTGCACCACCGCCAAGTTCTTCGTGGAAGCTGAGGATTCTTTGATGCACTTGGAAAAATCCCATCTGGGTAGCCAATAGTAGGTGAGGAATCCAGCTTAGGCTATAGGTGATAATAGGAATAATGCCGAAGTACCAGATAAACTTGAAGAAGTGGAGTTGGGTAAGCCTTCGTAGTGGTGTTTGGAAAGAAAATGAATGATGCTGGCGTGTTTTTAACCAACGCATTATCCAGGCTGCTGCCCAGATCAAATAAATTCCTAACAAGAATCCCAAGCCATTCCACTTTACGGAAGCGGATGCCCCAAGGAAAATACCTGAGAGAGTGAGCATCTTCCACCTTCCCTTAGTCTCTCCTAGGTAAGGGTGAGAATCCCCCCTACCTCCCTCTTGGTGTGGGAGGGAGGAAAGTGGTGAGCGATCGCGCAGTATTAGCAGTAAAAATAATTGTCCGAGTAAACCGAATATAACAATATAAATGTCAGTTAAGGCATAGCAAGACTCGACAAGGAAAAAGCCATCAAAGGCAACAACAACAGCGGAAATTAAAGTGTAGGTGCGACGTTGAGTTAATTGATAAGCGATCGCTCCTATAATTAAGGGAATAAATGAACCAGCGAACGCATTCAGCCAGCGATAACTAAAAGTAGAATATTCCGAACCTGTTAAAGTGTTAGTTATATCCTGTCCAAACGGAAGGCGATCGCCAATCCAGATACCGATAGTAATAATATACTGACCTAGGGGCGGATGGGGATTAAAAAAGGAAGTTCCGGTAAAATAATTGTCAGCAAAACTAACGTAGTAAGTTTCATCAAAAACTAACGTATTAAACTGACCGATTCGCCAGAAACGCAAAACAGCCGAAAACAAAAAAATGCCGATTATGGCAATAGTAAACCAAGGGATAGGCAACGAAACAAGCTTTTTATTGGAACTCATAGGCTCGCACTTTTTTTTCACTCAAAGCCGAATGGCACGTTGCACTAAATCATCCCACTTATGTAGCCGATTGAGCAAGGTAAACTTCTGTGCAATAAACTAAGTAAACCAAGCCGTTTGCATCGCAAAAGCGGTTGTGTAAATCTTTTAAGTCAGCAAAAAACTGCTGTTGCACCAAGCCTTCCCGTGGAACGTATGAACTGCTCATTGCACGACCAATCAGTTCCTCTAGATCTAACGCTTGCCGATAAGCAAAGGTGTGGCAACGAACATCAGAGAAAAGTTGACTAGCTTGCAAGGGTTCCACTGAAATCATACGCGAGGATACTGGATGATTATTTGATGCCCTCTTAATCAGGTGACTTTAGCCCTGGCTAAACTCGTCATAGTCTTGGTCCCGGTTATTCCATACCACAGCTAACTTCCCCGCTGGTTTAAGAATGCGACGAAATTCTGGAAGCGTTAGCTTCGGGTTAAACCAATGTAACGATTGAAAGCAAGCTACCAAATCAACTGAAGCCTCACCTATTCGCTACGCTCTGTGTCGATGAGAGTCGGGTAGGGCTGTTGACTGTGACACTCCCTAAAAATATCATCCTGCTGTTCCAGCCGCCTTACTGCCCAGAGGTCAATCCGATTGAACGGGTTTGGCAGGAATTTAAGCGTTGGCTACAGTGGCAGCATTTTGATTCCATTGCAGAGTTGCAACAGGCAATTAGTCGATGGGTGAGCAGACTCACGCCTCGACGCGATCACTCACTCCATGGGATTGGCTAGTTGATGGTTTATGTGTAGCCGATATTTAGAGAATTGGTATGAGAGGATGTCTGAAAAGAATAAAGTGTAACTAAATATTGTTGTTGATCTAAATGTAGGAACCCACCGACGTATGACTCCCATGGGAGCGAGCTGGAGTGGGAAACCTCGAAGGTGAGGTGCCCGCTGGGAAACCAGGTGGAATCCTGGTCGGGTCAAGATCCCAGAAGTGCTCCACGCCATCTCCTTTCTACTTACCACG
>PXPT01000039.1 GCA_003021505.1 Cyanobacteria bacterium QS_4_48_99
CTATTTAAGGAGCTGGTCAAAAATATTTGACCTTGGCCCCACAGGATACCTATGTCTGTGGGGCTTCAGATTACTCCTATATGGTCTAGAGTGAAGACAGAGAATTTCATAGGCATATCTATGTCTCAAGCCGCAACTGAAAGAGTCCGCTGGACAACTGCTGATTTAGAGTTGTTTCCTGAGGATGACAAGCGTTACCAAATCATTGATGGAGAGCTGTTTGTGAGCCGAGCACCCCACTTGCCTCACCAGGGGGTAGCGGATGCTATCTGCACCTAACTACGAATTTGGTCTCGAAGTTCCCAGCTAGGTAATGCTTTTACAGGTGTTGGTCTCGTCTTTTCAGACATAGATAACGTGATTGCTGATGTAATTTGGATTAGCAATGAACGCTTAAATACTCTAGTTGATGAAGCCGGACATTTAATTGGTGCGCCAGAGATAGTTGGCGAAGTTTTATCTACTTCCTGGAAGGATCAGCATTGAGATCTACAACTGAAACTCAAACTCTATTCGGTGCAAGGAGTCCAGGAATATTGGATTATCGACCACGAACAACAGGCAATTGAAATCTATCGCTGGGAAGAGGGACAACTGAAGCGAGCCGCAACTTTATTTAGTATCAATTACTAACCAGTCCGCTCTTACCAGGCTTCAACTGCACTGTAGGTGAATTCTTCTAGCGCTCGTTGCTCCCATAGTAACAGCCCCTGTGAGCTGAAAAATTGCCGGATGAGATTTGCAATCAGATGGCACTCTTCCTCAAGTGCGAAGTGTCCAGTATGAAGTGTCCAGTATTAAGAAGATGCAGCTCCAGATCATCGAGATGGCGCTCATAAGCTAGCGCCCCCGCAGTCGTAAACAAAATGTCATTTTTGCCCCACACAACAAGCGTCGGTGGCTGATATTCGCGCATATATGCTTGCCACTCTGGGTATAGGGGTGGATTATTTCGGTAATCGTACTGAAGCTCGATTTGGATAGCTTCGTTGCCGGGGCGATTGAGAAAATACTGATCCAGTATCCAAGCATCTGGGCTTACTTGCTCAAGCTGTCGGCTTCCAGCGGTGTATTGTAGCCTTGTGAATTCAGGAGTCAGCAAGTCCCGGATGTACCGGATTCCCTGTTCAGTCTTTTCGTTCCTCTCTTGCCAGAGGGCTTTGATGGGGTTGAAGCCTTCGCCTAGTCCTTCCTCGTGGGCAACAGCATTCTGGAGGAGGAAGGGAAGCCGCGAAGCAGAACGATAGTGGGATTGTCCTTGCAGCCAGCCTCGCGGTAAAAAATGTTGAGTTCATCCACATTAATGGTTTTGTAAATAGTCATGCGGGTTGCCTGTTGCTAGTACGGCTTGTTTTTTTAAACCAAACGTTCGGTTAAACAGTGATTTTGAATGAGAAGAATATAGGGAGTTATCTGCCCAACAAACCCTAGTCACTCCCACCTATTTTCTCTACCGAACGAACGGTACAACTACCCTTACCGATCATTCGGTAGCATTTCGGCAATATGGCTACGAAGATGCCACTCTGAAGCGACTCTCAGAAGCAACTGGTTTGGGGAAAGCCAGCCTTTATCACCACTTTCCCAAAGGCAAAGAAGAGATGGCGGCAGCAGTTCTCACCCGCCTTAACTATTGGCTAGAAGAAAGCATTCTCTCCCCATTGCATAGTCGTGGCACACCGAGCGATCGCATTCGCGCTATGGTCAAGAATGTAGATGAGTTTTACAATCACGGTCAATGTAGTTGCATTTTGGCAGTGCTTACAGTGGGAGGCTCTAACCATCTTTTTCACACTCAGATTCAGAAAGCCCTCAATCTTGGGATTAATAGTTTGGCACAAGTTTTAGTCGAGCAAGGCTTCGACTTAGAGGAAGCAAGGCAGAGAGCAGAGGATGCCATTTTGCAAATTCAGGGAGCGCTTATCTTGGCACGGGGACTGAATGATACGACTCCCTTTGACCGGATAATGAAGGGCCTTCCAGAGATGCTTCTAAAGCTTAACTTCAGTGCAATTTGATGCGATCACTGCACTAAATTGATGCAATCGCCCATTAATTAAGCTCTTGGGTTTATATCCTAAATTAGTAACAGGACTTACGCAATCCTCTGCGCCCTGTAGGTTCTAACTAAGTTAGCTTGCAGATGGAGCCAAAAAAACTATGAATCAAGTAGACTACCTTCGCATTAGCCTGATCGACCGCTGTAACTTCCGCTGCCAGTATTGTATGCCAGAAGGAGCGGAACTAGACTACATTCTGCAACAGGAATTACTCACCAATCCAGAAATCCTCACTCTCCTCAAGGAAGTCTTTATTCCCCTAGGATTTCAAAAGTTTCGCCTGACAGGGGGAGAACCGCTGCTGCGTCCTGGCGTAGTGGATTTAGTGAAAGACATTGCCGCCTTACCCCAAACCCAAGACATGTCGATGACCACGAATGGGTTTTTCTTAGGGAAGATGGCACAAGATCTCTACGATGCGGGCTTGCGTCGTCTCAATATTAGCCTAGACTCCCTCAATCCAGAGAAGTTCGACAAAATCACCGGAAATCGAGGACGCAGCCGTTGGCAGCAAACCTGGGAAGGCATTCAAAGAGCGCATCAGGTGGGTTTCGACCCGCTGAAGCTAAATGTGGCCGTAATTCCCGGCGTTAATGATTCCGAAGTCCTGGATTTAGCTGCCCTTACCCTGGAGCGTCACTGGCACGTACGCTTTATTGAGTTCATGCCCATTGGGAATGCGGAGCTGTTTGGCGATCGCGCTTGGGTTCCCTCGGAAGAATTGCGGCAGCGGATTCGAGATCAATGGGGATTAATGGAATCCCAGGTACGGGGCAATGGTCCAGCGGATGTCTTTCAAATTCCTGGAGCCAAAGGAACCTTAGGATTCATTTCCCAGATGTCAGAGTGTTTTTGCGATCGCTGTAACCGCATGCGCCTATCTGCTGACGGCTGGCTACGTCCCTGCCTATTGAATGAAGCGGGTCAGATGGATCTCAAAACGTCCCTACGCGAGGGAGTTGAGCCTGCCCAACTGCGAGAGCAGGTGCGCCAGTTATTGCTAATCAAACCAGAAATTAACTTCAAGGAGCGGGATTCTGGTACTGAAACAGGTAAGTACGCGCGCACCATGTCCCGGATTGGGGGATGATGGGGTTACAGGTTGCAGGTTATGACTAACCTGCCCTACGGGAAGGGCTACGCCGAACAACGTTCAACCTTCAACTTTTAAGTTTCAAGTTGTAACCCATTTCTAGATCTTGCGGGAGTAGTACTCAACCACAAGTAGTTCGTTAATTTGTAGTGCTACCCAATCGCGCTCAATGATGCCATTGACCTTACCCGTGAGGGTATTTTTATCGAACTCCAAGTGACTGGGAAGGTTCGCCAATCCGGGAAATTCCATATTTTGCTCCACTAAGCGCCGGGAGCGATCGCGCTCTCTAACAGATATAACATCTCCGGGACGGCACTGATAGCTAGGAATATCCATGTGGCGACCATTAACGAGAAGGTGACCATGATTCACAAGCTGGCGGGCAGCCGGAACCGTACCAGCCATTCCCAAGCGAAAGGCGGTGTTATCCAGGCGCATTTCTAGCAACTCCAACAGTGCCTGACCCGCTGCGGTAGAAGAATTGCGTGCTTCGCGCACGTAGCGCATCAACTGCCTTTCCGTTACGCCGTAATTGTAGACAAGCTTCTGCTTCTCTTCCAGGCGAATGGCATATTCTGAGCGCTTGCGACGTGCTTGACCGTGCTGACCTGGTGGATAGGTGCGACGCGCCGTTTTGCGGGTTAAACCAGGCAAATCTCCAATGCGGCGCGTAATTCGCAAACGCGGACCTCTAAATCTTGACATATAGCTTTCTCGCTCCGATAAGTGTTACAACATTACACAAACAAACTAGTATAAATCGCAAAAGGGGACTTCGCAAAAATCTTTCTTGCGAAGGCTTCTTTCACTCCTCAATCAGTCTAACCTTTCGGTAGGTGTCAACACAGCAACAGAGAGCAGAGCCATGAGCGAGCAAAATCCTTTCAGAATAATCTCCCTCCTTCCTGGCGCAACCGAGACTATAGCAGCTTTAGGGCTGACTGATGCGTTGGTGGGGCGATCACATGAATGTGACTACCCCCCGCAAGTGCAGAACCTACCTGTTTGCACCGAGGCTCGCATCAACAGCAAAAAGGACAGCGCCGAAATTGATACTGATATTCAAGGGCTAGTGCAATCCGCCCTCAACATTTACGAAGTAAAAACCGATGTTATCGAGCAACTGCAACCAACGCATATTTTAACGCAAGACCAGTGTGATGTTTGTGCAGTTAGCATGAGCGACCTCGAAAACTCCCTCGCTGAGATGACTGGCAGCAAACCCCAGGTGATCTCCTTAAAAGCGGGAATGTTGACCGAGGTTTGGGTGGAGATGAAAAAAGTTGCTCAAACTTTAGGAGTAGATTCCCAAGCAGCGCTGGATAATTTACAGTCTCGCGTTCGTGCCTGTACTCAAAAAACGGATGAGTTATCAGAAAACGACAAGCCCACCGTCGTCACTCTAGAGTGGACTGACCCACTGATGGCAACCGGGAACTGGATTCCCGAACTCGTAAAAATGGCAGGCGGTAACCCCGCGTTTGGTGTCACTGGCGACCCTGCCCCCCATTTAGAATGGAATAGTCTCCTCGAAGCCGACCCCGATGCCATTATAGTAATGCCCTGCGGCTTTGACTTAGAACGCACCCGCGAGGAATCCCAAACCTTAACCCAGCGCCCGGGATGGTCACAAATGCGATCAATCCAGAATGGTAAAGTCTTCATTACAGACGGCAACGCCTACTTCAACCGCCCTGGTCCTAGATTAGTTGATTCCCTAGAAATTCTGGCAGAGATTCTTCATCCAGATCAATTCGACTATGGCTATCAAGGCACAGCCTGGGAACACCTCACCATGCCTGCCCAAGTTCAATGAAGCGCAAGGTCAGGATTGTATTCCATGTGTTGAGTAGTTGCCATTGCTTTCTCTTTCCCCAACAGCTTGGCAACCACATATAGCGACATATCTATCCCAGCCGAAATTCCCGCAGATAGGATAATACAACTGAGTGATTCATCTACTGGCACCGAAGCGTTAAGCGGAATTAAGGAATAGTAGCCTTCCAGCCAAAACAGGTCTCAACGTGGCGAATATCCGGTTAATGTTGCGACTTGAGCGTAAGTAAAACTTTTCAGACATCCTCTTAGAAGCCAACGAGGCATTCTACCGTGCTTTTGAGAGGATTTGTACTTGGTTTATCACCACGGCTCTCCGGTAATGCAGTAAGGGTTCTAGTTTTGTGATAAGATTTGCAAAGATTGATGACATAGCTTGGAGCTTTAAGCAATCAAAGCATTTAAAATGTGCCGAAAAAATACCAAGGAGGCTGTAACTTATGCCCTATACCGAAGAAGAAGGTGGTCGCGTTAATAACTATGCCAAAGAACCCAAAGTTTACGGTGCTAAACCGCCTACAAAAGGTCAACAGCGTAACTACGTTATCTGGGGAGTTGCTTCTCTACTTTTGATCAGTGGCGTGCTATATGTTGCCTATTCAGTGTCTAACTTAGGTTAATCCATACTAGGGACAAGACTAAAAAGGCAGCGGAGATTGCTTGAAGTGGAACCAGATTATATAGAAGATCTCGGGAAAACTTTCTGTCCTGCCTGGATATTAAAGCGGTTTTCGACTCTCTAAGGTAAACTTTGGCTGCAATAAGAATAAGAGATAAGATTTGATCCTCGGGGGTAGTTTTGATTAGTCCGTAGTCAAGAGTGACTATTGACTAACGACTAATGACCAATGAGTAATAAAGAAGAAATATGCTGAGAGCAGCGATCGCAGTTCTGCTAGTTTTGAGTGTTAGCCTGCCTGGTTGCTCAAATGCGGCTGGCGGACTGGAAAGCTATAGTAATCCCACTAAAGGTTATGAGTTCCTCTATCCCAAGGGCTGGGTTTCTCTGGATCTCAGCGACTCGGCAGGGAAAGTAGATGCGGTTTTTCGGGATTTAGTCGAACGCACAGAAAACCTCAGTGTAGTGATTAACGAAGTTCCCGAGGATCAAACCCTGTCAGGCTTAGGCAGCCCCGCCGAGGTGGGATACCGCTTGCTCAAAACAGCGATCGCTCCCCCGGATTCCAATCGCGAGGCGGAATTAATCAGTGCCCAGACTCGGAGTGGGGATGCTCACGACTACTACAAATTAGAATATGAAGTGAAGCTGCCAGGAGAAGAACTGCGACACAACTTAGCCAGCGTTGCTGTCACTCGGGGCAAACTTTTTACCCTCAACCTCTCCACTCCTCAAAGACGCTGGGAAAATCGGAAAGATCAATTCGAGACAGTCGTTGATTCCTTCTCAGTGTATTAGTCAACTCAAAAACTATACAAAATTATCAGGACACTGGCGCTGAAGTTTTTCCCTGCCAACTTCTGCACCTCAGTTTAGAATTCAGAATTCTCAAGAGTGGGCTGTCTGTATCCTCTCAGAAGCGGACATGTACCCTGTGTTTTTTGAACTTTCAATTTTGAATTTTGAATTGTTTTATGAGTGTTCCTCAGTTTGTCCTTGCCTCCGCCTCCCCAGCTCGTCGCAGCCTCCTACAAGGGGCAGGGATAGAACCAACTGTTTGCCAAAGTAATTTCGATGAATCCCAGCTCCAGCTTAGTGACCCCGCCGAGTTGGTGCAAAAGCTGGCATTAGCTAAAGCCGAAGCGGTTGCCCCTCAGTTTGCGGATGCCCTAATTTTGGGGTGCGATTCCGTGTTAGCTGTCGCTGGCGAAATCTATGGTAAACCAGAGTCTAGCCAAGTAGCGATCGCTCGCTGGCAAAAAATGCGGGGGAATGTGGGCTTCCTTTACACTGGTCATGCTTTGATTGACCAAGCGCAGGAGAAAAAGCGGGTGGATTGTGGCACTACTAAAGTTTACTTTGCCCTGGTTAGCGATCGCGCCATTGAAGCCTATGTTGCTAGTGGCGAACCCCTAAATTGTGCTGGCTGCTTTGCCATCGAAGGTCGCGGCGGATTCTTTGTGGAGCAACTGGAAGGCTGCCACAGTAACGTGATTGGTCTAAGCCTTCCTCTGCTGCGTCAGATGCTTTCAGAATTGGGATACAGCGTCGCTGACTTTTGGCAATGGAGCTGAGTTATACCAATTCCCTAAAATAAAAATACAGATAGGGAGAAGGGTATGGCTGGTGTACTCAAAATTGAGATCACAGAGTCGGCAGAGCAGCTCCAGGAAATGCTTGAAAAAGCGGGATGCAACCGGGGGTAGCAAGGTTCAACTGCTGTGGTGGTTGAAGACAGCTCAGGCGAATCAAGTTAATCAATGGGCTCACCTGAGCGGCTATCATCGCACCACAATCTCCAAGTGGCTCTCTCTCGTATCGTGTTGGGGGGATTGAGACCTTACTAGAAGTGCGCCCCAAGCCGGGACGACCCAGCGCGATTACTGGAGAGACTGGGCAGAAATTAGTCAGAGTTCTCCAAGAGCGAGAAGGGTTCAGTAGCTATAAGGAAGTTTAACAGTGGTTGCAAGCGGTGGGTGGGGTGAGAGTGCCGTACTTTTGCGGTACATAAAACGGTGCGCTATCATCTCAAAGCGAAACTTAAGCATCCTCGTCCAGTTTCTCAAAAGCAACTTCCCGCAGCGGTTGAGTCCTTTAAAAAAACGCCGGAAACATAATGCAGTCTTATCTGAATGAAGTCCAACCGAGTCAGTACGCGGGGCATATTGGTTACGCTCTGTGCCGACGAGAGCCGGGTAGGTATGCCCGGCCGTGCAGCGCCGCAAGGCAAGCTCACCGGAATTGGAGTCAAACCAATCGGTGAGGTGCAGTGGCAGCTTCTTTACCGTTGGCTCTACGGAGTTGGTGGAGCTGCTCAGTGGTGAGCATTTCATGCTCGAAATGTCTCACCTGGATAGTTTATGCTTTGAGGCGTTTTTACAAACGTTCGCGCAGACGTATCCCCATCAGTTGCACTGGATCCAAGTAGACACTTGCCTTAGCACATAGCGCTCAGGCGTTGACTGTGCCTGACAACGTTGTCCTCCTGTTCCAACCTCCCTATTGCCCAGAGGTCAATCCGATTGAGCGAGTGTGGCAAGAACTGAAGCGATGGCTACAGTAGCGACACTTTGATTCCATTGCAGATTTACAACAGGCGATTAGTCGATGGGTAAGGAGACTTACTCAATGGGGTTGGCTAGTCGATGGTTTATGTGTAGCTGGTACAGCAGTGAGCAGCGAAGTATTTACAACTTCTGAAACACCGCATCTGCGGCTCGATGAACATGAAAGTTGTATTTAGGTAGCTCTTTTCGAATTGCAGTCTTAATGTTTGCCACCTCGATGGGGTGGAAATAGGCGAGAGTACTGAGGGAGATACCAGAGTTCACAGCCAGCGTTTTCCATTAATTCTGGAATGATTTGAGAGTG
>PXPT01000040.1 GCA_003021505.1 Cyanobacteria bacterium QS_4_48_99
GGATAGAGTACCGCTTCGACAAATGATCGATTCTCTTTAGCCGTTACTCCCACTTTCCCTTCCTGCCCTGGCAGCAAATCTTTAATCCGCTCCCACTGGCCATCACGTAGCGCGTAAGGTCGAGTCATCTTCTCCCGTCGCTTACTTCCACTCCAGTTTGCCTGCCCCAGCTTACCTAATTGATGACAGACCCTAGATTGTCGGGCAATGTCTGATCAAAGGCGGGGTACCAGTCGTTACGCTGGCAAAACGCTTGAAAGCCAGCGATCGCCTCTCTCCTATCTTCAATCGGACCGATGGGATCACTCAGCGCAACAGCGCCCCGTCCTTTGAAGACATAGGCAACAACACTGCGTCCCAAAGGGATGAAATAGTAGGCTTTGTCGTTCGGAAGTGAAAATTGGCTAAAGAAGACCGTCCGTATTGCTCCACAATCTCTTTTGCCTGCTGCCGCTGGGTGGGATCACTGGGATCGCGCAGCAGCACAGGTCGCAAAAGCATTACTAAGGCATACAAAAGCGTAGCTGCACCACCAGGTAAATGGAATTGGCAAAAAGCGCCCATACTGCGTGGTTGGCTCCAACCGGCATTGTCCACTGTAAAAAACATCGCCTGGGTTTGAATAAGAGCTCCTGGGAGGGTGAAGTTGACTGTGAATTGCTGATTGACTAGGAAAAAGCCAGCAGTGCCATAGGCCAGGGTAAACAGCAATGCTCCGATTAGAACCCGAACGCCTTGAGCGATGAAAGGTTGATCCGAGGCAGCCACGAATGCGCCCCGCATAAAAAGAAGTTGCACCAGCAGCACCGCAGCGAGCAAACTTTCCTCGTAGTCAAACCCCTTGAGCGAATTCGATATTATAAAAACAATTAGCAAGCTAATAGTCAGCAGCCAAGCTACCCGCTTCCGCCTCAATAAATTTGTCTCCAGCGTTAACAAGATGAATCCGGTAATGGCGGCCAATAGATATCCACCTGCTCGCACCTGGAAGGGGAAAATCTCTTGGAGCCATGCCACTTGTTCCGAAAGGCTAGGTGTTACTGTAGACAGCAGGTTAACCACTCCCACTAGTCCGATGAGAAGGGCTGCTATCGAGACACCAACCTGAGTGCATTTTGCTAGCGTCGGGTATTCTGATAAGTAGTTAAGCGATCGCAAATCAACTTTAGTCTAAGGGATGGTAACACCACTACTCCTCGAGAACGGCTTCGCCAAACGCGGCAAGGCAGAGGGGCACCAGGAGTAGGGGAGAAAGAGGACGCGGGTACACGGGGACGCGTTGACCGCCCGTGGGCGTTGCACAATGGAAATATGAAATGTCCAATGTAAAAAAAACACTCTGGCTGTGGAGCGCAGTTAATCATTGGTATTAGGTCATATTGAGCTGGGTGATTGGCGATACACCCGGAGGGCGTCATGCCTTTGGCATATCACAGCGCTGAAACCTTCAATAATGAAATGAGTTGGGGAGATTGCGAATGATTAGTTCGGTTCTACTGCTTTAGGAGAGTAGTGCAATCGGGCTAACATCAAATCAAAGATAAAAAATTACCCTCAGTTGCATACCTTCGAGGGGGCTATGGCAATGTTGCACACTCTAAGCGAAATTTTAGAGTCAAGCGAATCTCCTCAGGCATCTACGCCTCAGGCAAAGCAGACAAAAAATGGTCATTCTACATCCACCGAGCAGACAACCAGTGCCCAGCTAAAGGCACAGCGGGAGTGGTGTGGAGCGATCGCTGCTTTAGAAGCGTTACTTTTGAGTATTATAGACTCCCCATCAGCTAATTATGACACTTGCCAGGGGCTAGTTTTATCGAGTCCCGCCCCCGTTTTGAGTCAACAAGCGCTGCTTTCTCGCTTTCAAACTGGGATTTTTACACACGTCTATTCTCACTCTCGCCCTGCGAGGCAATTTCAGCTTCCAGGGCGCCGGGAATTGCAACAAGAAGATGCTGACCACCATAAGGTGAGTGAATTCCCCCTCATTTCAAGCGATCCCTTAGCAGCAGAGCAATTTTGTCTTGCATTTACCTCCAGCTTCGGTTTAGTGATGGTGTGGGGGCGAGACTCCACAGGCAAGAGTAAATTTCAATTCTCTTTTGAGCCAGAAGTGATTCAACGCGCTTGGAAAACTTTGCGATCACGCCTATTGCTCACTTGTCTAGAGCAGCTTGAGAGGCTCGATGCCTTGAGCGAGCAATTCTCTCGCCCAACGCCTGACTACCGCACTGTCATGCAGTTTAGTCGCCAACTGCTGCAAAACTTACCAGAGTTTCCGAGTGAGTGGGAGCATCAGAGAGTTTCAACAATAGCAGAGGAGCAGGGGAGCAGGGGAGAAAGAGCTCCAGGACCTGAAGAGCTGAGGAGCAGGGGAGAAAAAAGCCAGCCTTTCACCTCCACCCCTCCGCATCTCCGCCTTTCTGCACAGAATCCTCAGTATTCTTCTCGGGCAAGTCAGTCTCTAGATGTGGAGTTGCTGCAAGCCTTAACCCACGAAGTTCGCACCCCCCTAACTACTATTCGGATGCTGACGCGAGTGCTGTTGAAGCGTGGTGACCTCAATGCTGATGTCATTAAACGCCTAGAAGCGATCGATCACGAATGTACCCAGCAAATTAATCGCATGGAGCTGATTTTCCGAGCAGCAGAACTAGAGACGACTACACCTCAGCAATCTTGCGTTCAACTGACTCCCATCTCCTTAGAGCAAGTCCTCCAGCAGAGCATCCCCCACTGGAAAAAACAGGCACAGCGGCGCAATGTCAACCTTGAGGTGATTCTTCCTGAGAAAATGCCGATGGTGGTGAGTGATCCGGCAATGTTGGATCAAGTGCTGACAGGTTTGATGGAACACTTTACCTCTAGTTTGCCAACGGGTGGTCAAATTCGGGTACAGGTTAGCACCGCAGGCAATCAGCTCAAGCTACAACTCCTGTCCCAGTGTCCCTCCGCAACTCAGCAAGCGTCGCCTTTTTTCACTAACTTCAGCCAGTCTCAGCTCAAGTCTATTGGTCAGTTACTAACCCTTCAGCCAGAAACCGGAAGCCTCTGTCTCAATCTCGATGTCACTAAAAATCTATTTCAGGCGCTTGGTGGCAAAATGACAGTACGGCATCGAGCAGAACAAGGTGAAGTGCTGACGATTTTCCTCCCCTTGGGCAGTTCGCTTCTAGAGGTTGAGGGATAAAATGCGCTCCTTCGGAGCAGTCCTTAGTTCTTAGTCATTAGTCCTTAGTGGCTAACCTTTACAGGGTTTGGCTGTGGGTTACTAATGACCAATGACTGATAGCTAATGACTAATTGCCCAATCGCCCCTTCAGTGCCTCTCTAGCTTGTTCGCGGTCATCAAAGTGGATTTTTTCAGTTCCGAGAATCTGGTAGTTTTCGTGACCTTTTCCGGCAATGATTATGCCATCGCCTGGTTGTGCCTGCTGGATGGCAGTGTGAATGGCTGTGGCGCGATCGCTAATTAGCACAGGTTCCACATTTTCTGGCATTCCTGCCAAAATATCTTGCAAAATCTGTTCTGGGTTTTCTGTACGTGGGTTATCGGAGGTCACGACTGGCACATCGGCTTGTGCGGAGACAATTTCACCCATGAGGGGACGTTTGGTGCGATCGCGATCGCCCCCGCAACCGAATACGGCGATCATTTTACCAGGAATAAACGGTCTTGTTGCCTGTAGCAAATTTTCCAAACTATCCGGGGTATGGGCATAATCAACCACCACACTGATTTCCTGTTCGGCACTGAGTTGCACCCGTTCCATCCGTCCAGGAACACCAGGAAACTGGGATAACGCTTTCACCACCGAGTCTAAGTCCAACCCCAAATGTAGAACTGCCCCCACTGCTGCCAGGAGATTCGCTAAATTAAATTGCCCGACTAATGGGGAACGGAAACCTGCCTCGCCCACTGGAGTATGGAGTATCCCGCTAACGCTGTTGGGTTCGTAGTTCAACTCACTCGTCCACAAATCAGCTGAGGAGTTGCTGACGCTGTAACACCAAACTTGCTCTGGGTTCAGCTTCTCAATTAGTCGCTCTCCATAGGAGTCATCTTGGTTAATTACTGCTCGACCTTGGAGATAGTCGGGACTAAACAGCAGGGCTTTAGCACTAAAATAGTCTTCTACATCCTGATGAAAGTCTAAGTGATCCTGGGTGAGGTTCGTAAAAACAGCCACTTCAAACGGGCAACCCCGCACTCGACCCTGTGCCAAAGCGTGGGAACTGACTTCCATCACTGCCATTTTGCTACCCGCTTTGACTGCTTCTGCTAGTTGTTGCTGCAATTCCACTGCAAATGGGGTGGTATGAATCGCAGGTTGACTAAATCCTGCCCAACGGGCATAGAGGGTTCCTAGTAGTGCCGTTGGTTGCTGAGATTGAAGCAGCAGAAATTCGATTAAATGAGTGGTGGTGGTTTTGCCATTAGTACCTGTAACGCCTACAAGTTGAAGCTGCTGCGCTGGATTGCCATAGAAGGCAACCCCCACTTCTGCACAGGCTTGGGTGATATTTTCAAGTGAGATAACGCAGGTATTCGGCTTGGGCGGGTTCTTGGCAGCCGCTTCTGGTGTCACCAAGGCAGCGATAGCCCCCGATGCGATCGCACTTTGCCAAAAGTCTCCTCCATCAACCCGCGTGCCTGGCATCCCGATAAATAGCTCTCCTGGTTGACAAGCATGAGAGTTTGTGCATATACCCTTCACTTCCGTTTCTAAAACCTGAGAATCAAGCGTGAGAGAAATACCAGGAACCTTTGCCAATAACTCGTGCAACTTCATTTGAATCCACTCCTCACAAAATGGGTTACAGGTTGCAGTTTGAACGTTACAAATTAATTAGCTTATACGTAACCTTTAACCTTCAACATTTAACATTCCATCTTCAACGTACTGCTGTAACATTTTTTCCAACTGCTGCACAGAGGCACGGGGAGAAGGACGAGGCAGTTGTTCTTCTTTGCCTGCCCGGTTGCGACATAAAACGGGTACTTCGTACTGATAGGCGGCAAACCAATCCTCACGAACCGTAATGTCGCGCACCTCTATCTGTAATGATGGAAATTTTCGAGTCCCTACAATCTGTTCTAACTTGGCTTGCAGCCCTTCGCACAGATGGCAACCAGGCTTAGAGTAGAGGATTAGTTGCATTTGCTTGTTTCACTCCCTTATCGCTGATTCCAACAATTAATTTCCGGTTTTCCGGTCGGGTTATGTGCCTTTAATGAGCTAGAATTTACTTTAAGTCGTCAAGGCAACAACTGTAGTCTAGAGCGAAAGCCACAATGCCCCAGCCATTCCACCACTACACCGAGGCAGAGCCCCGACCTCGACTTCAATCAAAAGGCTCACCCTAAAGAAATTTTGGCATGGTCTACCGAGAATATCCCCACTTGCATTAAAGGCTGTGCCAGTATTGGCGATAACCGCTAACTACCAAGTTAGAAAAGCGTGCCGGACGCTAGCGCGGTAGCAGCAAAACTTGAGTGCGGAATTTATCTATAAGACTAAGGCGAGGAGCCAGTAAAGATAGGAGAAATTAGATATGGCAGTTTTCACGTTGGAAAAACCGAAACTAAATCTCGAAGCCGCGAACCAACAACTTGCTGATGCCAGCGCCACCCAGATTGTGGAATGGGCAGCCGATACTTTTGGCGATGGTTTGGTAATGAGTACCAGCTTTGGCATTCAGTCGGCGGTTATGCTGAATTTGGTTACTAGTGTAGTGCCTGATATTCCAGTTATCTGGGTTGATACAGGCTACCTACTACCGGAAACATACAGATTCGCTGAACAGTTAACTGAGCGGCTGAACCTGAACCTGAAAGTGTACCAGTCCCCCATCAGTCCGGCGCGGATGGAAGCCACCTACGGCAAACTCTGGGAGCAAAATGACGTGGAGGCGCTCAATCACTACGACCAGATGCGTAAAGTTGAACCCATGCAGCGAGCCTTACAAGAGCTGGAGGCGACAGCTTGGCTGGCTGGGCTGCGTAGAAGTCAGACAGACCACCGCCAGAGACTATCCACAATTAATCAACAATCGGGCATATACAAACTGCTACCGATTCTAGACTGGAATGCCAAGGATGTGTACGAATACTTGAAGGCTTACGAGTTGCCCTATCATCCCTTGTTTGACCAGGGGTACACGACAGTTGGTGACTGGCATTCGAGCCGACCACTCACCGCAGCGGATGAGCAAGAGCGCGATACACGCTTCCAAGGTCTCAAGCAAGAGTGCGGTTTGCATTTGCCGCAGACGCATGGTGAAGCACAGAGCCTCGATTCCAGCAGGTTGTAATTCCATTGGTTGCTTGTTATTAGTTATTTGTTGTTTGTATTCTTCAGCCCAGCGATTCGGAGATGTTAAAATTGCGTCGCTAGATGACGACTGAAAGGCGAGGCTCGTCGAAGCTACGAACAAAGAATGACCAACCACGAATAACAAAGATGGTTAAAATTCTCCATCTCTCTGATATCCACATGGGGAGTAGTCTTGCCCACGGTCGAGTAAATCCCAATACAGGCGTAAACACACGACTGGAAGATTTTGTCAATACCTTAAGCCACTGTATTGACCGAGCGATCGCCGATGCGGTTGACTTAGTTTTATTCGGCGGGGATGCTTTTCCCGATGCCATGCCGCCCCCTTACATCCAACAAGCCTTTGCTGGGCAGTTTCGCCGCTTGGTAGATGCCCAAATTCCGACAGTTTTGCTGGTAGGCAATCACGACCAGCATTCTCAAGGGAATGGGGGAGCGAGTTTATGTATTTATCGGACTTTGGGAGTGCCTGGGTTTATCGTTGGGGACAAGATTGAGACGCATCGCATTACTACTGGCAACGGAGACATCCAGGTTATTACTCTTCCCTGGCTCACCCGTTCTGCTCTCCTTACTCGCCCAGAAACCGAAGGGCTTTCCTTGGCAGAAGTTAACGAATTATTGCTCCAGCGCCTCCAACCTGTTTTAGAAGGGGAAATCCGCAGCCTCGACCCGGAAGTTCCGACGGTGTTGCTTGCTCACCTTATGGCAGACCGCGCCAGCTTTGGGGCAGAGCGGTTTCTCGCTGTTGGTAAAGGGTTCACGATTCCCATTTCCATGCTGACGCGCCCGGAGTTAGACTATGTTGCCTTGGGACACGTCCACTGCCATCAGAACCTCAACTCCTCCCACAGCCCGCCTGTCGTTTATCCCGGTAGCATTGAACGGGTCGATTTCTCCGAAGAGAAAGAAGAGAAAGGCTATGTGCTGATTGAGGTGGAACGAGGCAAGGCAGAGTGGCAATTTTGTCCTTTATCCGTGCGTCCCTTTCGCACAATTGAGGTAGATGTTTCTGAGAAGGAGAATCCTCAAGAGGCTATCCTTCAGGCAATTGGCAAAAAAGATATCAAAGATGCAGTGGTGCGGCTGATTTACAAACTCCGTAGCGAACAGCTCGATGCTGTGAATACTGCATCGCTACGTGAAGCTCTTACAGCGGCACACAGTTACACCATTCGCCCGGAATTGGTCAGTCAACTAGCCCGCCCGCGCGTACCAGAACTAGGTGCAGATACGAGTCTCAATCCTTTAGAAGCCCTAGAAACTTATCTGGATAATCGAGAAGACCTCCAAGATATTTCTGGAGACATGAAGGAAGCAGCACAGCGTCTTCTCGCCGGGGATGAAGAGAGCGGGTTAGACTCTGAGGAACAACAGAAGCAACGGAGCAAACAGTTAGAGGAGAATAACAGGAATCAGTTGCGTTTATTATAGAGAAGGGAACAAAACCCACGGCTTTAGTCGCGGGATGTAGCGTTGGAAGTTTTAACTATTTCGCCGTAAGTCCCACACCAAATCACAGATTATGGCGTGGGACGGGGCTTAGAAACGCCTGGGGAAACCCAGGCGACAGCCCCTCATCTAAGGCGAGTGACTAATCTTCTTACCACGAATCAATTTTATGTGACAAGATAGACATGAGACACGTTGCTAAAGTCAGAATTTACCCTGATAGTCATCAACAAACCAGCCTTGCTAAAGCCTTTGGTTGTGTGAGATGGCTATGGAAGAATTCGCTTGCTGAAAACAATCGTGTCTATAAAGAAACGGGTTTTGGGCTATCCAGAACTGCTCTCAATGCCAGATTGCCTAGCCTCAAAAAAGAATATCCTTGGCTAGCCGAAACATACAGCCAACTTTATCAGGCTTGTATGTTGAACTTGTCTAGAGCTTTGATCAATTTCTTTGAAGGTCGCGCTAGGTTTCCAAGATTCCAATCAAAGCACGGTAAACAGTCTCTTCAGTACCCCCAAAACGTTAAGTTAGGCGTTCCCTCTCTTTACTTCCCTAAGATAGGTTGGGTATCTGCCAGGATACACCGGACGTTGGAAGGCAAGCTAAAGACGGTAACTATATCCCCAACCAAACCAGGGCATTACTATGCTTCGTTGCTTTTTGATGATGGTAGACCG
>PXPT01000041.1 GCA_003021505.1 Cyanobacteria bacterium QS_4_48_99
CACCAACGACCACATCTCATCACACTGAACCACGAAGCGCCCTTTTTTTTGCCCTGGCCTTGACCTGTTTGGGCACTGCTTCATATATGGCATTGACATAGCTTTGCAGCCACGGCTCTGACACTCCCGTCGTTCTGGCCATGCCACTCCAGGGAATTTTTTCGAGCAACAACTGATCAATCAACTCTTTCGTGGCATGTTCAATCACCTTATTTTCTCGGTCTTGCACAAACTGCCTGCTACACTCAAGGCACTTCAAGTTCTGCTTACCATGGTGGATTTTGCTGTTTTTCACGAGTTGGTCTGAGCCGCAGCTAGGGCAAGGAGGCAAATTCACCGACATCAGCTTACTAATGAAAACCTACTTTTCCTATCCTTACCTTTTTAGGACTACCGTAAGTATTTAACGAACCACACCAGTCGCAGAGGCAAAATGGTGCATCAGTTCTCGGTTTCGACTCTCCCGTAATAGGCGGTGTAGGAATTAGTAGAAGTTTGCTGATTACATTGCCATGCCCACATTTGGTCGCCCAGAGAAAAATGCCACCATTCGCCCGGATGACGCCGAAATCCGCCCTTCAGCATGACTTGCTCGAGTAGCTGTCGTCGGGCATGATAGTTTTGCTCCACTTTAGTGGTACTGTTGCCATAGTAGTCAGGATGCGATCGCGCTGAGAGTTCGTCAATCGCTGAACCCAAATCCAGAGTTTGCCCTTCCGCATCAACTAGGGTAATATCAATTGCGGCTCCCGTGCTGTGGGGCGGTGGCGTTGTAGGGTCGAGGCTAGGAACTGCCCAAAGCTGGTAGACTTCCTCCCAAATCGCTTCGCGTTGCGCCTGTGAGATCGTTTTCGAGTCTAATTCCCGCGCCCGAACCACTTCAGCAAAAGTGTAATCCACCATAAATTGCTGCACTGCAATGGGTCGATAGGCATCGAAAATTTTAATGCGCCAGTCAGGATATTGCCGCTTCAACTCGGCCTGTGCCTCAATTAACCCATCCAGGACACCTTGGCGAAGATAGTAAGGTGACAGCGAACCGTAAGGCGCACCCAATTTCTTGTAGGGATGAGGGGATTCCACCGCAAATTGCTCTAAGGGGATGGGCACGAGTGGTTCACCCCAGTCTTGAATCGGAATCTGCTGATAAGGTTTCACAGGCTTCATGTTGGTTATGCGCTTGCTTGTTAGTCAGTGGAAGGGGAAACAGGGGAGCAAACAAGTCAACCCTTCTCCTCCGCCCCTCCGCCCCTCTGCTCCTCTGCACCTGCGCACTCTTCCCTCAATTCTGCTACAGTCGGCACAGGGTCATATCCACCAGGATGAAACGGATGGCAGCGCAGCACGCGCCGAATTGCTAGCCAACTACCCAACAGAGGACCAAATCGCTCCAGTGCCTGCAATGCATACTGGGAACAGGTGGGATAAAAGCGACAAGTGGGAGGAATAAGGGGCGAAATCAACACTCTATAGCCCCGAATCAACCCAACTAATAAGATTTTCATTTGTTGCATCGCATCTTATACAGTATTAGTAACTGACCTAATTCAGCTCAATTTTGAGGTCTTTGCTTAACTTTTCCGCTTGGTTTCAATCTACTACGCCCCTGCTAGTTCCCCTGAGTCTAATTTTCGCGTATCTGGCAATTTTAGTTCTGGTGGCAGAGGGGATAACTCGCTTATTTAGCGATGATAAAGAACTGACGCGCAAGGTCGTTCACCTTGGGGCTGGTAACGTCATCTTGCTGGCATGGTGGCTAGAAGTTCCTGCCTCGGTAGGGATTGCAGCTTCTATCATTGCGAGTTTGGTTGCCCTCATCTCCTACTTCCTTCCCATTCTCCCTAGCATCAACAGCGTGGGACGACAAAGCCTGGGAACCTTTTTTTATGCAGTCAGTATTGGCATACTCGTTGCCTGGTTTTGGTGGCTCAATCAGCCTCAATATGCGGCAATGGGAATTTTAGCAATGTGTTGGGGAGACGGGATGGCGGCTATTATTGGTCAGCGATTTGGTAAACATCACTACCAAATCTTGGGAATAACTAAAAGTTGGGAAGGCTCTCTCACTATGGCTGTAGCCAGCTACCTTACTAGCAGTTTAGTACTTCTGGGCGTTCAGGGTAATGTCTGGCAAACTTGGTTAATTCCCCTTGCGGTGGCTGGCTTTGCTACTGGGTTGGAAGCGGTTTCTAGGCTAGGAGTTGATAATCTCACCGTTCCGCTGGGGAGTGCAGCGTTGGGCTTTTTCCTAAATCAAATCGGGTACTTTCCATAAAAGGAATTTTCCGCATATTTACTGACTTAATCGCAGCTATCTTGGAAATTATAAGTATAGAGTTAGACTTCACCCACATAAATAAAGATGATTAAGGTTCGCAATCGCCAATATCAAGCAGTCACGTCGATTCGCTCCGAATTTAACGATGCTTGCGCGTCGCAGATTTCTGCGCCTCGGTTAAAAGTTAAAAATGCACGCATTGGACTCAATTCCTTGAAAGCTTGGGAACTTGGACTTTAGAAAAACATTTAAGTATTTATGAGGACACGGATTCCCGAGGACGCGGGTTCCGAATTACTTCGGAACCGTGACTCGTCCGTAAAGTTTCCGAGGGGTCGTGGTTCGAGGTCCAACCCCTGAGAGCCCCGTTCGAAATCGTGAGATGCCTATCCTCTTCTAGGGGATAAGCATGTACCCTTTTTTGAATTTTGAATTGTTTTGTCACCCCAGAAGTTCCTTGACACTCTGGTTGAGGTTGGGGAAACCTTGTGACCCGACCTGCTTATCTGCTCGGAAAACTTGCTCCTCGTATAGTCCAGCAGCCCAGGTTAGTACCGTCACTTTCTCCTGCAAGGGGTCTACGATCCAATACTCGTTAATTCCCCGCGCGGCGTATTCCGAGCGCTTGTAACGATAATCCCGGTCTTCATTGCTCTTGCCAGGGCTAACTATCTCAACCACCAACTGGGGCGGTGGCATATCAATTGTCACTGTCGAGGGAATTCCTCCTTGCAGGGCAATCTTCAACTCTGGAGATAAAACCATTAAATCAGGCAGGCGCACAGTTGCCCGTGTACCACTCACCACTATTTCCGCCCCGATCCTCACCCGATAAGAGGCATTCCCAGTTGCAAAAAATAGGCAAACAGCAAGGAAACAATGCGTTGATTGCGATCGCTCTCTGGCGGCATAGTGATTAGTTTCCCACTGACTAACTCGTAGCGAGTCTCTGGGTGATCGTCGAAGTTGAGGTACTCCTGGAGGGTCAAGCTTTGAGAGGTGTTTGTCATTTTTTTCACTAATGACTGCTGCTAGCTCGAGTGAGTTTGCGGTATTTTACGGGAGTATAGAACTTTCTTCCATCATTAAAAGGGAAAAAACACGGTGTTTGAAATCGCACTCAAACAACAGCAGTATCTTACTTATATTCTCTGGGATCAACAGGCACAGAGTCGCTTGGAGATTGTGCCGGAACGTGGTGGCATGGTGTCAGCTTGGCGCATCCGAGATCAGGATATCCTTTACATGGATACTGAACGCTTTGCCAATCCTGACTCAAGTGTAAGAGGTGGAATTCCGATTTTGTTCCCCATTTGCGGGAATCTCCCTGATAACGTTTACACTCACAATGGTCAGCAATACACGCTCAAACGCCACGGTTTTGCCAGGGATTTGCCTTGGGAGGTGGCAGAAAAGGGAACGCAAGAGGATTGTGCCAGTCTTACCCTAGTGCTAAACAGCAATGAGCAAACCCGCGCTGTTTATCCCTTTGACTTTCAACTTACTTTCACCTATGTCTTTGCTGGAAATACTTTAAAAATTCAGCAGCGCTACACTAACCACTCCGCAGAAACAATGCCCTTCTCCATGGGGCTGCATCCTTATTTCTGGACACCTGAGAAAAGCCAGCTTGCCTTCGATATTCCTGCTTCCCAGTCTCAAGACCAAAATACGGGAGAAGTTCATCCGTTTGGCACTACATTCAACTTGAGCCGCGATGAGATTGATGTTGCCTTGCGTCCGCTGTCGAGGGAATTTGCTTTTATGAGCGATCACCACCGCGGCTTGAACATTACGCTCATTTACTCTGATCTATATTCTACGCTCGTCTTTTGGACAGTTAAGGGAAAACAATATTGCTGCCTCGAACCCTGGAGTTCTCCTCGCAATGCGCTCAACACCGGGGAACAACTGCTGTCTTTAGAACCAGGAGCGAGTTATGAGGCATGGGTAGAAATTAGTGTTAGCGATTTGTAGGGTTGGGCTTGGTGCTTGCTCAGATATGTATTATATTAGTAAACTGTGCCTAACAATCCGATGGATTAGCGGGTCGCTAACTCAACGGTAGAGTACTCGGCTTTTAACCGATTAGTTCTGGGTTCGAATCCCAGGCGACCCATTCAAAGGAAGCAAAGGGGCGGAGGGCAGAGGAGCAGGGGAAGCAGTGAGCGCGTGAAAGCGTGAAATAGTGGGAAATAGGAAGAAATTTTGGGAGCAAACAACCCCATTTACCTCCTCACTCCTCATCTCTTTTACTCGGAACTCGGAACTCCTCACTTGGATAACCTGCAACCTGCAACCTGCAACTATGGAATGCCCTTAAAAATTAACCCCGCGCCGGGGCGCAGGGCTTTAAGATTGTGCTTTAGCTAGCTTACTAAGCCATTGCTGGCTCTTTTTCCTTGTCAGAGCTGTATTGACCTTGGCTAGCAACGCTGTTCATTTTAGCCCTGTGATGGAGGAGCTTTTGGGCTTCTCCGGCGTTCGACTCCTGACCCTTCCAGTTTTCCAAAGCGGGTTGCTGGATAGCACGGGCGTAGGAGAAAGTGACGGGCCAGGGGCATTGCGACTTCAGCGGCTCGGAGTTCATCCAGTGCAGGTGCTCAGCAGCCTGTTCAGGAGTCTGACCACCAGAGAGGAAGGCAATTCCGGCCACGTCAGCCGGAACGCTCTTGCGCAAGCACTTAATTGTCCATTCTGCTACCTGTTTAGGGCTAGCTTGCTGTGGGCAGTCCAAACCGGAAATCACCATGCTAGGCTTGAGGACCATTTTGTCGAACTCTACCCGGTGCCGATGGAGCTGATCAAAGACAGTCCACAAAGTCTGATTAGTTACGTCATAGCACTGCTCAATGGTGTGATCGCCATTGATGAGGACTTCTGGCTCAACGATAGGCACTAAGCCATTTTCTTGACACAGGGCGGCATAGCGAGCCAGGGCATGGGCATTCGCGTCGATGCAGAATTGA
Organism: Cyanobacteria bacterium QS_4_48_99; assembly: GCA_003021505.1. Lineage (GTDB taxonomy): Bacteria > Cyanobacteriota > Cyanobacteriia > Cyanobacteriales > Rubidibacteraceae > QS-4-48-99. The sequence continues at coordinate 5,248 of PXPT01000041.1, forward strand.
GTGGGAATGCCATCGCCTATTGTGATGACAGCCCTCCACTTGGAGAAACGAGCGCCCATTTTGTAATACTCGGAAAGGCGATCGCGAAGACCAGTCAGTCCCTCAGTTACCTTTTCACCAGGGAACTTTGCCAAGTCCTTCGCACCAGTATCCACTTTGATACCGATGATCACATCCTGATCCTTCATTACCTGGGTGAAAGGCTTCCCGTCTTTGGTGGATTGACGAATTGTTTCGTCATACAAAATTGCGCCGCTGATATAGTTACCCACGTTGGGAGTAGTCAAAATTAGCTCCCGATAGGAACGGCGCATTTCTTCGCTCGTAGGGATGCCTACTTTGTCAAATCGCTTGTTACAGGTGCCATTGCTCTCATCCATAGCCAGAATTCCCTGACCATTGGAAACCATTGCCTGAGCAGTGTTTTTCAATTCTTGTGCGTAAGCACTCATTCGCTTGTACCTCCTACCTCTGCTAATTCCTAGAAGAGATTCCTAGTGAAGTATAACCGAAAAAAAACATTATTAAGTGGGTCATGAGAATTAAAATGATTGAACCACCCTCCATTCTGCCCAGCCTTCACGCTATCTAATAGAGTAGGTTGCACAGAATTCTACTCATGCTGACTTACCTTACCTAGGATCTTATAGCAAGATAACTTTTGGGTAAAACAAAATGCTCACTTCCACCAGCAAACTCCTACAAGTAGCACAGAGAAACACTTACGCTGTTGGTGCTTTTAATATTTACAACTTAGAAGGCATCAAGGCAGTAATTAATGCCGCCGAAGCCGAGAACGGTCCAGCAATGCTGCAAGTTCATCCCAGTTCCTTAGGTTATGGCGGATCTCCTCTAATTGCCCTTTGCCTTGCTGCAGCTTCCTCAGCAGCAGTTCCAGTTGCAGTGCAACTCGACCATTGCTCTGACGCAGATGAGATTCGCTCTGCCCTCGATGCCGGAATCCAGTCCGTACTGGCGGATGGTTCTCACTCACCGATCGCCGAAAATCTGGCATTCACCACAGAAATGACCACTCTTGCTCACTCCCAAAACGCTGGGGTAGAAGCAGAAGTGGGAAGGATCAGTGGTACAGAAGACGGATTAGCCGTTGCCGAAAAAGAAGCAAAAATGACCGATCCTGACCAAGCGAGGGACTTTGTTAAGCAAGCGCAAGTAGATGCCCTAGCTGTGACAATTGGCAATGTTCATGGCAAATATCAGGGAGAACCGAAACTAGACTTTGATCGCCTGAGTTCGATTCGCAAGGCAGTGGATATTCCCTTGGTGCTTCATGGAGCTTCTGGTTTGCCCGCGCAGATGATTCAACAATCTATTCAGTTGGGGGTTTGTAAGTTCAACGTCAATACTGAGCTACGTCAGGCTTATTTGGATTTCTGGCGCACCGATTTTCCCTCCCGTACTAAAGCCGATGTGCTTGATTGTATGGAAGCGACGACGGAGGCAATGCAAGCGGTAGTTGCCGAGAAGCTGCGACTCTTCGGCTCCACAGGCAAGGCTTCTCTCTATGAAGCTTCTGCTGAGACAGTTCCCACTACTTGATTAGGGGCGATCCTTCTGCCTTCTTCATTCAAACACTCGATGTTGTAGAGAGGGCATCTGAGTGCGTACTTGCTGGAGGCGTTCTGGATTGATTTCAGCGATCGCCACACCTGGGGAATCCCCAGCATCGGCGATGACAAGACCCCAAGGGTCGATAATAGCAGCGTGTCCGTGGCTGCGACGCATGGCATAGTGGTTGCCAGTTTGGGCAGGGGCAACCACGTAGCAGGTGTTTTCTATTGCTCTGGCTTGCAGAAGTGCTTGCCAGTGATCTTTTCCAGTGAAGGCTGTGAAAGCAGAGGGAACAAACAGGATTTCTGCCCCTTTGTCTGCTAAGTGGCGATAGAGTTCTGGGAAGCGAACATCGTAGCAAACAGAAAGCCCCAAGTTGCCCAAATGGGAGGAGGAATAGACATTCGGGAACTGCTGACCTGCCATAACTGTGTTGGATTCCCGATAAGTGTTACCGTCGGGCAAGTTGACATCAAACAGATGCACCTTTTGGTAGCGAGCAAGCTCAGTGCCACTGGGGTCAATGAGTAGAGCGGTATTAGAGACTTTGGTGCTGTCTACCGGGACTGGGAAACCGCCGCCGAGGATGGTGATTTGGAAGCGCTGCGCCATAGTTTTGAGGAACTTCTCACTGCGAGTGGCGATCGCTTCTGCTTGGGCAACTTTATCTTCTTCTTTTCCCAAAAAAGGGAAATTTTCCGGTAAGGTAACTAACGCTGCGCCTCGATGCACAGCAAGTTCCACGAGATCTTCTGCCTCAGCTAAGTTGTTTTCTAACTCCGGCGTACTGGTCATTTGGATGGCGGCAGCGAGATAAGATTTCATCGGTTTAGCCTTTTGCTTCTCTGGAGTAAAAAGAGCGGACATGGAACCGCAAACACGAGGACACGGGTGCCGAAGTAATTCCCCGCCGTGAGCTGTCCGTAGCGAAGGACGCCAAAACGAAGGGGAGATCGCGCCCATGCTAGCTTATTAATAGTAGTTGAGTAGCTTTACTAAAGTTAGCTCTGGGAAACGAAGGATGAAGCGGGATGAGGTACTGGCAATTGTTGCTGCCCATCGGGAACAGTTGCAGGAATGGGGGTGAAGTCCCTAGAGCTATTCGGCTCAGTGGCACGGGAGGAAGCTCGCCCAGATAGCGATGTAGACTTTTCGGGGGAATTTGAGCGACCATTTGGGTTGTTTCAGTTCTTTCGCGTGCAGCACTACCAGGAAGATCTCCTGGCTGTTCTGTGGTTCTGGGAACCCAGGATGCTTTGAGAGAACATTTGCGAGAACCTGTTCTCAAGGATGTAATCCGTGCCCTCTAGAGACTGGCAGCTTCGCGTTCGAGACATTCTTACATCTGTTGCTCGCATTCAACAGCTTACAGAGATGGAAGCAAAGCCCACGTTTTGTAAACGTGGGATGTAGCGTGGTTAGCTTCAGCTAAGGTGATACCCCACTTTCCTATCACCACGCCCAACACGGTGGATGCTTGCTTAGAGGCTCGGCTCCGACCAGGAAGTCGTAAAACTCTGGCTCCTCAGTGATCCAAGAATCCCACGTGCTTCAGCTGTGGGAGTGTCAAAGCAGGAATGACTAAACAATGAAACAATGATCGCGCGTCGCAGATTTCTGCGCGTCGGTTAAAACTTCAAAATTAAAAATTAGTTAGTCATCAGTCCCCAGTCCGTAGTTACGGAGGGGCGAGCCGCCGGCTCGCCCGTACAACTTAGAGCAACGTTAGTACTAATGACCAATGACTAACGACTAATAACATGCGTGAATGGGAGCGACTCAGACTTGAAAACACTTGAACTAATTAGATATAATTTCGGGCTGTGCGTCAAATCCTGCTCGGATCAGGTAAGACACGACAAAAGCGGAAAAAAGCCTCGGTGTGGGGGGAAATAGCTCGCACTGCATCCTTTTTTGCGCTACCTGTACGGCAACTAACAAGAATAACTTCATGACCTACGCGATTATTGAAACTGGTGGTAAGCAACTGCGCGTCGAACCCGGTTACTTTTACGATATTGAGCTACTGCCTGTAGAGGCGGAACAAAACTATACTATCGACAAAGTCTTGCTGGTTAATGACAATGGCGAGACGACAGTTGGTCAGCCTTTCATTGAAGGGGCAACCGTGGAAGGTACGGTAATGCGACACCTGCGCGGTCGCAAAGTGATTGTCTATAAAATGCGACCGAAAAAGAATTACCGCAAAAAGCGGGGACACCGTCAAGAAATTACGCGGCTGATGATTAACTCTATCAGCATGAATGGTTCAGTGCTAGCTTCTGCATCGACGCAGACAGAACAAGAAACTACCGAAACTGTTTCACAATAGAGTAGAGAGTAAACAGAGAGGAAACTATGGCTCATAAGAAAGGAACTGGCAGCACCCGCAATGGTCGTGACTCGATTTCTAAACGACTGGGTGTCAAGCGTTATGGAGGTCAGGCTGTGCGGGCTGGTAACATCCTAGTGCGTCAGCGCGGCACCAAGATTCGTCCTGGTGTAAATGTTGGTCGTGGCAGTGACGATACCCTATTTGCCCTCATCGATGGCGTTGTTACCTTTAATGGAGTGGGTAGAAGTCGCAAGAAGGTGAGTATTAAACCTCTTCCTGCCGAGGCATCCTCAGAGGCAGAAGCCGCTACGGTATCGTAAGCTGCTGAAACTAAAATCAATTGAGTTGATGGGCACCTCGCAAGCGGGGTGCCTATTTGTTTCTAGATATGGGCAAAGGAACTGGATAACAATAGAAACATGGAAAAGACTGCTGAGAGATCATAAATCTGGAGACCAGATTGCGAGGGATATACCGATAATGTCTGGTTTGACGGTAGAAGATTTGGAGAGGCTACAAGCACAAAATCCCGACTATCAGATGGAGCTTGTGGATGGGGAAATTATCGTTATGAGTCCGTCAGGGTTGGAATCAGATGAAGTAGCCGCAGCAATTATTACTCAGTTGAGCAACTGGGTGAGACCTCGTAATTTAGGGTGCGTGACGGCTTCCAGTGCTGGGTTTATACTTCCTAATAAAAATGTGCGCGCTCCTGATGCCTCGTTTGTACGGGCAGAGACAATCAGACAAACTACAGAAGAATATGCCCAGCTTGTGCCTGACCTAATATTGGAACTGAAATCAAAAAGCGATGTGCTCAAAAAGCTCCGCGAGAAGATTTGGGATTTTCTGGAACTAGGAACTCAAGTTGGGATTTTGGTTGACCCGCGCACCCGCACAATGGAAGTTTATCGCCCTAATAAGCGAGAAAATTTTGCTTCAAGATGGCGACATTCTGACCGTGCCAGAAGTGCTTCCAGGTTGGGAACTGCCTGTTGCTGAGGTGTGGCATCAGAGTTTGAGTAGGGAGAGATTATCACTATACACCACCATGGGGTCATTATTGCTACAAAAGTCGGTTTTCGCAGCGGGAATACGATCGCGTAGCATTTCTTTAGGCTACACTAGCACTACCTTCCTAAACTGGGGAAATTTAATTCATCTCAGCGTCTTCCGAATACTGCGACACCGCCTCGATATACTGACTCTCCATCAAGTAAGCGCCTTTAGTAAAACGAACTCCCCAATATCCGCCAGGACGGCGATCCAGAATCACGCCCTCTTCACCAATTTGAATCACATTGGGGGAGCGTAACATGGGCATTGGTTCTGCTGTTTTAACATAAGGAGGCAATGCCACAACCCTCACTATATCACCAACAGAAAATTCTTGATTAGTCATTGGTCATTAATCATTAGTGCTAACGTTTAGAGCGCGTTAGTTACTGCGGACTATTTCCCTTTGTCCCCTTCCCTTTGTCCCCGCGCCCCCCGTATCTCCGCGTCTCCTTGTCTTCCCCTCCTTTTAAGGAGCTTGCCAAATCTGCTTGTGATATTGTTCTAGATCCGCATATGGGTCTGGGGCAGCATGGTTGTGATCATGATGGTGTCCATGTTCATGAGCATGGTCGTGGCTATGTCCGTGACTAGCTCCATTCCCAGAAGCCGCGAGTCGGAACTTGCAGGTTTCACAGTTCATTTGTACCTGACCCTGTTGGGTTTCTATCTCTCGCTCCCGTAAGACTTTCAAGAGCTGAGGCTGAACTCCCATTTCAGGCAAGCAAGTCATCGAGATATCGGGATATTGCTCTTGCTGTTGGGCAGTAATGTCAAAAATCTTTTTCACCAACACTCCCGTAAAGAGGAAGTACGGAAGCACAATAATTCTTTTGGGTTGGTACAGGCGAGCGCGACGAAAACCTTCTTCTAAGCGAGGGTGAGTAATGCCAATGAAGCAAGTTTCAACCGTTTGGTAGTCACTCCCTTCCCAGAGCATCCGCGCCATTTTACAAACATCGCCATTGGCATCAGGGTCGCTCGACCCACGACCAACAAACAGCAGGACAGTTTCGGAACGCGGGATGTTTCCGGGGTTATGTTGCGGCGCATCCAGTTGAGAGAGGCGCTCTCGCCACAAATCGAGAATGCCTGGGGTGATGCCAAAATGACGCCCATAGTGGAACGTTACTTGGGGATGGCGCTGCCGTGCCCGGTCTAGTTCGTTTGTAACGTCAAATTTATTGTGCCGTGCGGCAAAGAGCAAAATGGGCAGTACAGAGAAGTCTGTGTATCCCTGTTGCACACAATCGTCTATGCCTTCTTGAATTGTTGGTGTGGTTAGTTCCAAAAAACAGGGAACCACGGGGCGTGAGGGGTCTAGAGCTTGATAGGCTTCGGCGAAATCAATGAAAGTCTGCCGCCCTTGGGGATTTTTAGTACCATGACCGATCATTAATAAAGGGCGCTTGAGCGGTAAGGGAGGAAATTGGAGTGAGTCTTGAGTAAAGTGGTGAGAATTAACAGTGGGCATAAAGCGTGAAGGCTCCTTTCCCATGCAAGGCAGGAAATAGAGTGGACAAGCAACAAATAGGCGTTCTGGCTCAGAAGGTGGATGGTAAATTAACCTCCTTGACAGTTGCCGCACAGCCCCGGATTTGCACCGATGTTTCCCTAAGTTGTTGCTATTTGGTTGTGCTTTGATATCTTAGCTGATTCTGGATCAGTTCCCAATACTCTGGGAGGGGATTGATTCAATTCCAAATTTAAAATTCAAAAATAGTCAATTAACTTTGCAGCGAATTTGAGGGCATCTTCGGGAGTGGAGATTTTGCCTTCGATGTGGGCAATTTGAATTTCGGTGAGAAGTTTGCCGATTCGGGGAGAGGGGGACAGAGATAGCGATCGCATCAAGTCTTTACCTGTCACCAAGGGTGTAGGATAGGCAACTGGGTCGTTCGGGTTCAAGTAGCGCTCAATCAGCGGCGCAACGGTTTCCATTTCTACTCCCACTGCGAGTGCTAGCACGACTAAGCAAGGAAACACTTCTCCGACATCGACAAAGAAGAAATACTGCTCCCTCAGTGTCATAGAAGCTGCTTCCCAAAGTTGAGGTAAATGTCTCACTGTAGTAGTGACTGCCCCAATCTCAGCACGGGAATACTTCAACTGCTCCAACTGAGATTCCGCTTCTTCTGGCACGGAGGAGACAAGCGTAGCTAGCTTTGCTAACGACTGCCAAGCTAAAGTGGACTGACTACCAACAGGCGTTTTTAATTCCTTCCCTAACTCTAACCAAGTTTCTCCCAGGATTTGTGCTGCTTGGTCAACCTTCCCAACTTGCCTTAAATCCTCAGCCGTGGCACTTTCAAACCAAAAGGATAGTAAACCATCTTCCCAGGCAGCGGCTAGCCACTGGCTTCCTGGCGAGCTACCCAGCAGATAACCCAACTCAGTTTGCACACGCTCGGCTGCAACCTTACCTAACAACGGTGCCAAGGTGCGAATGGTTGACCGTGTTGTGGGATCAATGGTGAAATTGCTCTGAGAGGCTTGTCTGTAAGCTCGCAATAGACGTAGGGGATCGTCCTCGAGATTTGCTGGAGAAACCATTTTCAGGACACCCCGTTGTAAATCTTCTAGCCCTCCTAGCGGATCAAGGAATTGTGCGGTGTGAGGATTGTAAGCGATCGCATTGACAGTATAATCCCGTCGCCGCAAATCTGCCTCTAGGTTTTCCCCCTCAATTTGGGCAAAATCTGCCGTCCCCTCTGGAAAGACCACCCTCGCAATCCGCCGCTCGGCATCCAGTACCACAAATCCCGCTTGATAATGACGAGCAATCTTGCGAGCCGTCTCCACTGCCTCAGTAGGTAACACAAAATCTAAGTCTAGGTGCTGCTGCTTTCGCTGGAGCAGAGCATCTCGAACCGTCCCTCCTACCAAACAGGTGGATGGCGGCAACCAATCCAGACTGAAGAGCCAATTACTAGGCGATAAGCGGGTGTTACACAAAAATGGGGTAGTTAAAGTTGCAGAGGGGCAGAGACGAAAGAAGACGTGGGGACGCGGGGAAACGGCTACACAGGGAAGAGAAGGAGTTACAGGTTACAGGTTAATTAACTTGTACGTCACATTCAACCTTTAACCTTCAACCGAGTTGTACCCGCAGCCTTTCCCTATCATCCCTCAGTTGGACGAAGCCGACAAGTAAGAGGATTTTAGGTTTAAATGCATCGATTAATAAAGCTCAACCCCACCAATGATCAATTTCCCCATGCTTAAGCTAGATTAGCAGAAAAGCACCACTGAGTTAGTGCCATGTGTATTTGCGTGAACTGCCACTACGTAGACCGCTGCCAAACCTACAATGCTGTAGAAACTCAGCACGAGCAGCCCCACCTGACTGAAACCCCAGATTTTGAACCCCAAGACCCAACAATCAACGTTCACATTCGTCCCCATCAAGACTACGTCGAGATGGAATGGGATGTTGTTGGCTGTGAAAGCTTCTTACAGGAAACTGGTAAATGGGCGAAGCTCCGTCCCGGAGAGCCAATTCCTACTTAATTGTTGGGTAGAGGCGATGACTTGCCCTAAAAAATTGACATGCTCATCTAGTTGAAGCGAAGCCTACTTAATTGTTGGGTAGAGGCGATGACTTGCCCTAAAAAATTGACATGCTCATCTAGTTGAAGCGAAGATAAGAGCATCAATGAATTTTTGTAAAGGCTTCGCTGGATGTCTATTGAGCTTATCTCACTGGATAGTGTTAGGGAAATTGCTCGCATTTACGGCTACTGGGCGGTATTTTTCGGCATTGCACTAGAAAACACAGGTATTCCCCTACCGGGTGAAACTATTACCCTTGTTGGTGGCTTCCTCGCAGGCAGCAGCGAACTGAAATACTGGTTTGTACTCGCCAGCGCCATTGGTGGTGCCGTATTGGGGGATAACTTCGGTTACTGGATTGGCAAAGTCGTGGGCTGGTCTTTTTTACTGCGCATTGGGGGCTGGTTGCGGATTTCTGAGAAGCAGCTTCAAGGCGTTAGAGAGCAATTTAGTGAAAACGCCCCCAGAGCAGTTTTTTTTGGTCGCTTTGTGGCGCTGCTGCGAATATTTGCGGGTCCAATGGCAGGTATTGCTCAGATGCCATACCTGCAATTCTTTTTCTGCAACTTGGG
>PXPT01000042.1 GCA_003021505.1 Cyanobacteria bacterium QS_4_48_99
CACAAATCATAGCTCAACGCGGGCTTGCAGCGGTAGGACATACCGTCAAGATGCTTGGTGAGGGGTTAAGCGTAAGCTCCCCTACGACCCAAGAATCCCACGCGCTTTAAGCCGTGGGAGTGTCAAAAGTGTTTAACTGAACTCAATATAACTGTCGCTGTTGGGTATAATCGCGACAGTTGATTGCTTCTTCGGTATTGGCAATTAAAGGCTGTACCGTGCACTTAAGATGGGAGTCATTGGTAAAAAACTGACAGTCGGTGCAAGGAACTTCGTGCATCTTCTTCGCCTGCGCAACAGCATCTCGACTGGCGCTGAAAAAACTCCAGCACAACGAAGCAATTAATGTCCAAGCAGCAATCAAGCACAGTGGTTCTAAAACAGGTTGTATGATGTGGATGAAGCTGTGTAGGACAGTAAACAAAGTAACCCCTTAATTCAGCACTCTATTTATATGGAAAGGTAGGAAATCGCACCTTTCTATATCTATACTAATTACAGGGTGGACAAAATACCCACCCTGGCGCTGCGTACGATGCGTTTGTGTTTAACCAGCAGCCGATTCTAAAAGCTGAACGATTTGCGATCGCTGCTGTTGGTTAAAAGCATGCGTTAGGATAGTAGCAGCTGCCTTTGGTTCTACTGGAATCAGAATTTGGGGAGCATTCGCGCTAGCGAGTCGCTGCAAGCTGTTGCTGGGATAAATTTCAGAGGGTTTGCCCAGTTCAATGTAGTCACTTCCCTGCTTGAGTTCCTTAATCACTACGGGGGCGAGAGTGCGATAGGAATGATTGAGATTAGAGATCGCCTTGCGAGCAGTTTCTACCAAAGTTTGCCACCCCGGACTATAGGGGACTAGTGCAGTTAAGCGATCGCACACTGCTTGCAATTGTTGACGGCTCTCAGGTGTGGCATCTTGTTTAAACTGCTCTAGCATTTCCCTTAAAAGATGTCTAATCTGAGAAGCCAGTGCTTGAGAAGAAGCTTCAGTTGATGCTGATTGCTCACCACCCACTAACTGCTTCAGGTAACTTTGCAACTCCACAAATTGTGGCTCTGCCGCCTGCATTATTTTCTCAGCCTCTTCGTCGGAAAGACCAGAAGGACTTTCAAGCTTTTCAATTAGAACCTTAAGAGTATCAAATCCACTTAAAAATAAAGATTCTAGCTTTTGATTGACAGTAATATTTTCATATTCTTGGAGCCTTTTAAAAGCATCTTCTAATCGGTGGGCTGTCTTCTGGATGCTGCTGCCGTAGTCCAGCATTGCCGCCCCTCCTTTCACCGAGTGGGCAGCCCGAAATAATTCGTTTACCCATTCTTGATCTTGAGTCACCGAAGGAAGGTCAAGTAATCCTTTTTCCAAAGTTTCGAGGTGTTCTTTAGCTTCTTCAATGAAATAGCCTAGTATTTTATTTTGATTTTCCGCACTCAAGGCAATTTTCCTCACTCAGGATGCAGTTTGCGTCACTCAAAGATAGCTGAAAAATGAGCGACTGGCGAGTAGGGGAGCAGAGGAGATGGGGGGGGACAAGTAAGCAGGGGGGGGCAGAGGAGAGGAACTAACGCACTTGGAAACTATTTCCCCTCTGCACCTCCGCACCTCCACTAGCGCTTGAGCAAAAATGCCCTAACTCCTGCTGCAGTTGCGCCCTGATAGTCTTCTTTGAAGCTGTCGCCCACATGCCACCCTTGGTGAGCAAAAATGTGGTGTTTCTCCAAGGCAGCGGCAAAAATTTTAGCGTCTGGCTTGGCAGCACCGACAGCAGAAGAAATGGTGATGCTACTGAAAAAGTCTTGGAGTTCCAGGGTTTGTAAGACAGCGTACAAGCGAGAATCGAAATTAGACACGATTCCCAACTCCATTCCTTTGTCTCGCCAACGCTTTAGCCTGGGGAAGACATCTGGATAAATATACCAAGGCTCTGCGGTGGCAAAGTGGTGGTAAAGTTGGGTAAAAAAGGTGCTAAAGTCGGAAAAGTGATTAACAACTCCGACTTTTTCAAACGAGGTTCTGGTAATTGCCTCCCACCACTGGAATTCCAGTTCGGGAATTTCGGCGGGCGTTGCCTCAGGAAAAGCTAGCGGTTCAGCCGCTTTAAAGGTTTGGATAAATGCTTCATTCAAATTTTGGGCAGAGGTGTTGACCCCAAAGTGCTGGGCAACTTCGCTATAGACGCTCCCAACACTCCCCCGAATACCAAACAGCGTCCCCACAGCGTCGAAAAAAATGACTTTCGGTCGTTCCATCTCAGATTACTCGGAGAATAACTCCAATATCGGTCGTGTAATCCAATTCGACCCGACTGTGAGCTGATGGTTGAGTGTAGGCATGCGAGAGAGATAGCCTAAACGCCGCGCCAGATAAGCTAAAGTTCCATCCAAATTCATTCCTAAACTGGTGATGGTGGCGTTATCTGTGCCCAAAGCCATGATTTCGCCTAAGTGCTGATAGTGGAAGGGCAGCAGTGGTCGTCCGGTGAGGGAAGCCCAGATATTCCAAGCACAGTAATCGGATTGCTGATAGGCAGCTTGGGCAGTGGCGGGAACTTGTTGACCCGCTGCGTCGTAGCACTCTGCTAAATCGCCCAGGGCGAAGATATCCTCATGTTCGACAACTTGCAGAGTCGGGCTAGTGATAAGCTGACCGTGCTGGTTTTGCTTGAGCGGAAGTGCCTGGATTACCTCCGAGACTGTAATTCCCACTGTCCAAAGCACGAGTTCTACTGGAATGGTGTCTGTTTGTCCTTTGTAAAGCAGCGAAATGTTATCTGTGCCTACCGACTCAACGTTGGTTTCGGTATCAACCCAAACCTGTTTTTCCTCTAGTGCCTTAAGTGCTGTCTCGCGGTTAAAATCTGGGGAGGTTTTCAGAATCGTATCCCCTCGGTCAATCAGACGCACTCGCCCCCGTTCTCCCAGTCTGTCAGCAAGCTTACAAGCGAGTTCAACGCCGCTGTAACCCCCTCCAACGATCGCCACCCGGATTCGATCCAAGCGCGACTTTTCCAAAGTTCGCAACCGCTCTTCTAGGCGATAGGCATTTTCGAGATTGCGGAAGGGAATGGCATGTTCTAGTGCCCCTGGGACAATATCTAAGGGAGTTTTGCCGCCCATGCCCAGCACCAATTTATCGTAGGGCAACTCTGGGCTATCTTCTAATTGTACTCGTTTGGCATCGGTATCGACTCCGGTGACGCGAGCTTGTACGAAGCGCACCCCAGTACCAGCGAGGATTTCTTCAAATGGAGGGGCAATTTCCCAAGTTTGCAACTCATTGGTGATCAATTCGTACAATAGCGGGGAAAATAAAAAGCGGTCGCGTCCATCAACTAGGATAATTTCAGGTAGTTGGGAGTTTTCCCAGGGAAGCTGGCTCAAGCGTAGGGCAGTATATAATCCGCCAAAGCCACCACCAAGAATACAAATGCGTGTAGCGCCTTCAGTCATCATCGTTAGGCATAGCAGGGAACTCTTTTCAGCATAGCAAGGTTGTCGGGTAGCAGTTATGGCAACAGAAATTTCTACCAAACCGACTCAGCTAAGGGGAGGCCGCCACTGTGGAAACATTGAGTTTTATTTTTCTAGCGACAAGGTAATCGCAGAGCTTCCAGTGCGAGTCTGTAAATGTACCTTCTGTACCAAGCACGCCGCACGTCACACTTCAGAACCAGCAGGGCAGCTAAAAGTAGTCATTCACCAATCGCCATTCCTAACCACTACCAACATGGAACAGGTACGGCTGAATTATTAGTGTGCGCGAGGTGTGGAGTATTTCCATTAGTGCTATGTTCAATTGATGATAAGCTTTACGCGATCACAAACATCAATACTTGTCAATATCTAGACAAGTTCACTCAGGCCCCGAAATTCGTAGACTATGATGGAGAAAAGGAGCAGCAGAGGCTTGCTCGGCGAAAGAATAGTGGGATTCCTCAAGTCACTGTATCACCAACTACATAACCAATTTCGCTCAAAGTTCTAAAATCGAATAATGATACGCGATGCAATTGAGGCAGATTGGGGCGCAGTTATCAAGATTTACAACGAAGCGATTCCAGAGCAGATGGCAACAGCCGACACCGAACCTGTTGCTCTGGAAAATTGTTTAGCCTGGTTTCAGCAGCATACTCCCACTCGCCGCCCCCTATGGGTGATGGAATTAGAGGGAGTAATTGCAAATTGGCTCAGTTTCCGGTCTTTTTACGGACGCACAGCTTACTATCCCACCGCAGAAATTAGTCTCTATGTTTCTCCCTCTTACCGTCGCCAAGGAGTGGGGCGGCAACTGCTCCAACAAGCCCTTAGCCAAAGTCCTGCCCTCGGACTCCGTACCTTGGTGGGCTTCATTTTTGCTCACAATCAGCCTAGCTTGCGGTTATTTCAGCAATTGGGATTTACCCAGTGGGGTTATCTTCCCCTGGTAGCAGAGTTAGACGGCAAAGAGCGAGACTTAGTCATTGTGGGGCATCGAGTTAGCTCTTAGAGGCTTCTGTCTCCTCCTTTTCTTCACCCTGCACCACCAAAACGGAGCAAGGTGCATTGTGGACAACGTGATTGCTGACGCTACCAAGAACCATCTCGGCTAGACCTTTGCGACCACGACGACCGACTATAATTAAGTCTACCTCCCAGGTACGGGAGAGTTCCCGAATCCAGCTCCCTGCCTCTCCTAACCTCCACTCTGTTTCTGCTTTCACTCCCTGTGCTTCGGCTTTCTGGCGGCGAGAATCAAGCCATTCACCGACATCCTCAACTTCTTTTTCCAGGCGCTCTTGTATCGCTTGTGAGAAGTTGACCATATTTTGACCGTAAAAGTCACTATATGAGCCTGTGGCTTCCGCTTCAAACGGTAGGCAGTGAAATAGAATTAAGCTGGCTCCGTCTTTTTGGGCGAGTTCCAAAGCTTGCTCGAAGATGGCTTCACTTCCAGGGGAGCGATCCATTGTTACTAAGATTTTGCGGTAGCCCATGTTTTCCTCCTTGCATAAATTCTGAATTCTGAATTCATTTAGTTCCCATACTGCATAACAAATTTCTCCAGCCGTTCCATCCCTTTCTCGATAGAAGTCAAATCCGTAGCGTAAGAGAGACGAACGCAATTATCTGCCCCAAAAGCAATACCGGGAATGGCGGCAACTTGTTGAGTATCGAGTAAGGCATTGCAGAAATCCAGAGAGGCTAAACCTGTTTTGCTAATGTCAACGAAGAGATAGAAGGCTCCGTTGGGTTGGGGGCAGCTTACTCCAGGAATAGCATTGAGGCGCTCTAACATTACCTGCCGCCGTTGGGCAAAAGCTTGGCGCATTTCTTCTACGCAGTCGAAGGAACCTTCTAGGGCAGCGATCGCGCCATACTGTGCAAAGGTACATACATTCGAGGTGCTGTGACTTTGAATCGCTGTCATTGCCTTAATTAGCTCTACAGGGGCAGCGATATACCCCACTCGCCACCCCGTCATGGCAAAGCTTTTGGCAAACCCATTGCTGACAATGGTGCGCTCAAACACTTCTGAACTCACAGCCCCAATACTGAGATGTTGCGCCCCATCATAGAGAATATTTTCATAAATCTCGTCCGAAACCACTAGCAGGTCTTTTTCCACCACCACTTCTGCCAGGGCGCGGATTTCTTCAGGAGTATAGACAGCCCCGGTGGGATTGGAAGGAGAATTGAGAATCAAGAGCTTCGTTTGAGGCGTTATCCTTTCCCGGAGTTGTGCTGGAGTAATTTTGTAATCCCGCTCTGCCGCTGTCGCCACCATGACTGACTTACCTCCGGCGAGTTTCACCATTTCCGGATAACTCAGCCAGTAGGGAGCTGGGATAATTACCTCATCACCTGGATCTAGCAACGCCTGCATGAGGTTGAACAGGGAATGCTTACCACCATTGGTGACGATGACATTTTCTGCCTCGTAGTTAAGGTGATTTTTCCTTTGCAGCTTCTGTGCCACCGCTTCTCTTAATTGCGGCTCTCCGGCTGCGGGACCATATTTTGTTTTCCCCTCCTCGAGAGCGCGTTGTGCCGCTTCCTTGATATGCGAGGGCGTGTCAAAATCCGGTTCCCCCGCAGTAAAACGACAAACATCAATTCCCTCTGCTTTCATCGCCTTCGCTTTAGCAGAAATCGCCAAGGTTAGGGAAGGCGTTACTTGTGCAACTCTTGCTGCCAGCTTCATTCTTACTACATCCACGCAACTGTTAAAACTCTAGTTTCTCATCCAAGTTGATGTTGGCGTTTTTTTACAAAAAGCGCTGCACTCACTTAGCTATAGCGCAGGAAATATATGGCATAGCTTCACCCAGTAATTCGTTAAAAACTTTAATTGGATTTCACCCCTCACTCTTCACTCCTCTCTTTTTGCCCTTCTTAACTTTAATGTTTTAATCTTTAATTGTTTTTGATACTCCTACTGCGAAGCGCTCTTTTTAGTAGCCATTTCTAAAACTTGTG
This sequence comes from Cyanobacteria bacterium QS_4_48_99, assembly GCA_003021505.1. Lineage (GTDB taxonomy): Bacteria > Cyanobacteriota > Cyanobacteriia > Cyanobacteriales > Rubidibacteraceae > QS-4-48-99. The sequence goes on from PXPT01000042.1 coordinate 6,457, forward strand.
TGTCTTTCAATAGAACTAAGCCAAAGCCCACCTTTGCTATGAAGTCTACAATTACATAGAGCAAGACTTCCAAGCCACTGCCGATTAGCTTTAATCCTTCCACACCAATTAGCCAAATAATTGGGTAAGTTATCCACAACACAATCAATAAGTTGCGAAGCGTAGTGAACAGATTAGCTATTTTGCTATTTCGCCTACGGGCACTTGCTGAGAATACAGTTAGAAGCTGTAGGAGGATTGCGGTGAAAGCACCGGTACTGAGTATGTACCAAATCCATTGCAGAGAGGATGGAGTAAATGTTGCAGCCGCACCAGTTATAATCATGTAGATATCTGCTCCGACTATACCTGCAAGCAATTTAGGCCCCACTCCAGCTAAAATGCCTATGTCGAGCAACAGCAGCGGTGTGGTGATAATCCAGTCTACGTAGTGCCCCCAGTAGATAGGATGATCGTAAAGATTGGGTATTAATGTTTTAGGTATTACCGTTTGACCCAGAGCCATACTTAGGTAGATAGTTGCTGCCCAAAGCGTAATGAAAAAGCTATTGATGGCGAACCCAACCCCCTTATTCAACCTCATTGAAACCGCTCTGATGCCAAAAATGACTGCCCCTATGGTCATGCCAATAAAGCCAATCCAAATCCCAAACTTTTCCATTGTTGGTTATACCTCCCTCGCTTCTGTCCACGATTGGCGATTCTAAAGGTGGATGCATCGACCCTCATCTAGAGTGAGCATTGCTTACCCTATTTGCTTAAACTATCATTATTTGTGATTTATGCTGTTTTAAAAAATTAATATATTTGCCCTGTGGCGAATTAACGAATATTTATGCGATCACTCTCTACTTCATTTAGCAGGAATTAGCCCGTTATTTGCAGGGAATTACAGGCACGGTTAAGATTGTTACAGAAAATCTAGAGTACATTAATTTACGAGTTGTTGACTGGCGTTTTAGTATCAAAATATTCGCGCCAACGAGTAATTTTCCCCTCTCTAAAGTCAACAATAATTGCATCATCAGCTCGGTGGCGTTTGCCAGTTGCTTTTTCAGTGTCTTCGTAATGCCACTCTACTGCCGCCTGATTCCCATCAACAATAATCCCTCGGATGTCAATCTGCACCTGGGAATACTGCTGCGTGAAACGGGAAATTTCTTCTCTGATTTTTGCTCGTCCCTGCCATCGTCCACCCGGCACAATCAGCTCCCCGTTGAGTGCAAACAGTTGGGCAAAAGCATCAGCATCACGAGTCATCCAAGCATCTCGGGCTTGTTCAATTAAGGTGGGGATCTCATTATTTTGCCTATCGGAATTAGCCATGCCACTTGTGCTAAAAGCGATACCAAATAGAATAAGTCCTAATCCTAACCATTTAGGTAGGGTTGACTTCCAGAGTTTTTCCATAATAGTTGTTCAATTGTCAATTTCGTTATTTACAGGGTCGTATATATCATGAAATGATTCGGATTTGTGGAATAGGTAAAAAAATTGAAATGTTAAGCGATCGCATCAAAAGCAGATAGTTTTCTCAACAAAATCTCTGCTGTGCTGAGAATCGCGCGCCTCGGAAAGGCGGGAAACAGGATTAGAGGAAACTTCGCGCCTCCAGCACCGACCGGAGGAGGGATTATACCAGTTATCAAAAGTAGCTAGAGATATAAAGCATCTAAAATATGTTGCCAACCAGTCCAAGAATGAATAATATCTTTCGAAGGGTTTTGATTTGTCTTTTCAGATATTGCCAAACCCTTTCGATGGGATTTAAGTCTGGACAATAGGGCGGTGGAAACAAGAAGATAACCTTCTCTGGC
>PXPT01000043.1:0-8251 GCA_003021505.1 Cyanobacteria bacterium QS_4_48_99
TGCGTTTGAGGCGAGAGGCTGCGGGCGTGGGTGAATTCCATGACCTCTACAGGCTCAAGTTGATCTCTTGTAGTGATCTATTTTGCTTATTCAGTAATAGTTATGAACAGTATATCGAACATTGCTTAAACAACAGGAACTTTGGGGATTGTTGACTTCGCAACCACAACGTTGGGCTTTGATGTTGGCAGTAATAGAAGCAACGGCATTACTCTTCCCCTTTTGTTCTATTTCTTCCCGAATTATCCGCCGACTCCAGCCAAAGCAGTAGCAAACTGGAACTTCCTCACCAGAGTTTTTCTGAAATACTGGTATTTTTAGAGCAGCAGTTGTAAATATTTGACCTGTTTGTAAAAAGTAAACAATTTCACAACCAGAACTAGTGCAAAAGTAATAAAATTGTTGAGAATCTAGTTGTTCTAATGCTGCTTTTTAGTAGGCTTTTGAGAGTAATAATGAAAACGGATTTGCCTTTGCTGCCGTTGCGACGACAAATGCGTTGTTTTTCAGTTCCAGGAGATTTAGAAATAGGATAACAACAGTCGCTCATAAATATTTTTCCAATTGCTGAGTAACTAATGCTTACAACTGCGGTGACGACGATATCGCCAGTAGGAAATGATAGTTAGTCCTAGCATTGCACCCAAGGCAGGAATTAAAACATAGTCGAGATAGCCGATAATTGCACTTTAACCAACTATTCCTAGTCAACTCACCAGGATAGGTGTAAAACAGCAAAGAGTGACAATAATCTTTCCACTAAGACTAGCAATCAGAGTTTTTTCTGGTTTCATCCTCGCTGTCTTTCTCTATTAGTCCACAAATTTTGCCATTACAACTTTCCTCGGTTAGTTTTGAATCAGATAGGGACGCATCAATTTGTTCGTAGCGACGAGCTAATTCTTGACGAAATGTCAACATTTCCTGGATGTGCTGGTCTAAATCATGGATGTGCTGCTTAACCATTTTTTGGAGACTGGTGCAGGGGGGAATGCCTTCAGTCCTAACTTCAATGAGCTGTTTAATTTCATCGAGAGAAAGCCCAAAAATCTTAGCTTTTTGGATAAACTGGAGGCGCTCTATGGCTTCTTCTGAATAGAGACGATACTGAGATGCTGTTCGCTCAGGCGGAGTAATAAGTCCTAAGCGTTCGTAATATCGAATTGTCTGAGTAGGGAGGTTTACTCGACAGCTTAACTCACCGATCAACAAGCCCTTTTTTGCCATCATTCTTTTTATCATTCTGCAATTTTATAGAACATTAAAACAAGATTAATCTTTTCTGAAGCTGCCGCGATCGCAGCCAAATATTAAGAACACCAGCTACGATTAGTCCCGCTAGTCCCAAATAAGCAACAACGGTGCTGATGAAAATAAACACAAACGTAATCAAAGCACTTACTATACCTAGAATAAATGCCCAAGGTTGACCGTGATGGCGCATTCCAGTGTATAACCCAAATAGGGTAACGACTAGAGAAATTGCCAGTAATGGTAGAAGAATCGCGTCGTTAATGAGAAATCCTAAGCCGATAGCTGACAATATTGACAACAATGCTGGAAACCCAGGCAACAAAGAGCAGCAAATATTGATCCGGCCATGCCACTTTATCTGCGTATCGTTGCCAAAATAACGATTTTTTCGAGGATAAACCCATAGTTATTTTTATTGTTGCTATTTCAATGAAACGCTGCTGTTTATTCGGCACAACAAGATAATTTTGCAGGGTCTTTATAACGAGAAATAGCAGCAATTTTCAGTGCTTCAGCCATTGTCGGGTAGATGTGAATTAGGTCAATAAAGTCATATAGCTTGGCGTGAAATCGCATCCCCATTGCTACCTCATGAATGATTTCTGCTGCGCTATTTCCTACCATCGTTACCCCTAAAACTTCATCTGTCTCAGCATCAGCGACCATCTTAATTACGCCCTTGGTATCTCGAATTGCTCCCGCACGGGGAACTAATGACATTGGGATGGCACGACACCAACAACGATGTCCTGCGGCAATTGCTTCCTTCTCTGTCATGCCGACAATGCCAATTTGAGGGTCAGTAAAGATGGCGCGGGGAATAACACGATGATTTACAGAACGCTGATTTTGATCTGAAAGCGCATTATGGGCGACAATCCCCCCATCCTGGCTGCCTACAGGGGTTGCCATCTGGCTACTAATTTCACTGCCAATTACATCCCCAGCCGCGAAGATATGGGAAACATTAGTCTTTAAGTATTCATCTACTTGTACTTCTCCTTTTTCACCAAGTAATACTCCCGCTTTTTCAATATTAATGTTATCCGTATTCGGACGGCGACCAGTAGTGATTAGCAGCTTTTCTGCTCTAAACTCTTGTGTAGAATCACCCATTGAAACTGTCACCACGACTGCATTCGTTTCTTGGCGAACCGAGCTTACAGATGCTTGGGTAATAATCTGGATACCCTCCTCCTGAAAAATTGTGCCGATGGTTTGACCTGCTTCTGGTTCGTAGCCATGAGCTAATACTTGTTGACTGCGCTCTAAAATTGTGACTTCAGTGCCAAACCGATGAAACATTTGCCCCAATTCCAAAGCGATGTAACCACCGCCGATAATGAGGAGCGAATGGGGACATTCGGTTAACTCCATTGATTCATTGTTCGTCAGCAAGTCACTGGTCAAATATGGGACACTCTCTAGTCCTTCAATTGAAGGCAACACGGGACGCGAACCCGTAGCAATCAAAATATTTTTACCCGATAGCTGCTTTTCCCCAACCTGGACTGTATGGGCATCAACGAATTCTGCATGTCCTTGTTCAATGTAAAACCCTGTACCGAGCAAGCTCTCGTATTTTTTGTTCCGATAGCCAGCGATGACGTCATCCTTCTGTTTAATAAGTGTCTGAAAATCTAATACCAAGTTAGTAGGGGAAATGCCTGGATAACGGGGATTATTAGCGTCATAAAGGAGTTTGGCTGCTTCAATTAAATTTTTGGAAGGAAGACAACCTCGATTAACACAAGTTCCGCCAGGGATTCGTTCTTCACTCATCACTGCCGTTTTTCCTAGCTCCTGCGCTCTTAGGGCAGCCGCAAAGGCGGTAGAACCAGAACCTAAAATGACTAAATCAAAGTGAGTTTGAGCGTTCATGACGTTCATATTTATTTGGTTTCGTGACTCAAAAGGCTGTTTTAAGATTTATCCGTTAATGTTTCTAGTACAAGACATTCATGGGATGAAAAAGAACCATCGAAATTGGTACGATAAAGCTCAACCAGTGTTAGAAGTCGGTCACGTACACCAATCGATCTAGCTGCATTTAGGGTAAACCTTATACCCCTGTATAAGGTCAAGGGTTGTCTAACAAAGTTCAACAATAGGTTTGTTGATTTCTATCTCCCTTAGACTAATTGCCAGAATGCTGCCTATCTAGCGCTTCCGTGAGAACCGAATAAAATCACCAGCGTTCCTAGTAAGCAAATTGTTACGCCGAGCATGTCCCACCTGTTCGGCTTCACGCCTTCTGCCAACCACAGCCAAACTAGGGAAGAGAGAATGTAAACTCCGCCGTAGGCAGCGTATGCCCTCCCGGCATTGGAAGTGTCTACCCTGGTGAGAAGAGAAGCAAAGATGCTCAAGCTAATCAGCCCCGGGATAATCCAAAATACACTCCTGCCCAAACGCAACCACGCCCAAAACGCATAGCTACCAGAAATTTCTCCTAAAGCAGCAATTATAAAGAAGAGAAAAGATAGCATTCGGTATGATCTATAGATAGAAAAATAATGGATAAGACTCCCTAAACGAGATTACTTTGGGGTTACCGCTGTACTAAGTTTCAAACACAATGTATCCACTTTTTGAGCCGCGACAGCTCAGGTTATCTTCGCAAAGGTGCACTAGTGGCAATAGTTCCCCCTTCAATTCTTGTAGCCGGGTGATTGTCTCTTCGAACTGCTGCACTTTATCGAGCAGCCGCGCATGGATTTCCCCGCAGGGAAGGACTTTCCCCTCTTGAAGCGTTAGAATCTCTCTAATTTCCTCCAGAGTTAACCCCAAAGCTTTCGCACGGCATATGAACGATAGGCGTTCCATATCCTGCTCTTCAAATAGCCGATAACCCGCTTTGCTACGCTTGAGGGGCGGAATTAACCCGATGCGTTCGTAGAAGTAAATATTCTGGCGATTAAGACTGAGTCTGCGAGCAACCTCACTAATTTGCAGCATGTTCACTCAAAAGTTATCCAGGTTTAACTGCTTTAATGATAAATTTTATACCCAGTTATAAGCTAAAGAGTTAGCAGTGACGTTAAAAGTGTCTCGATTAAAGTCCGAAATGGCTCAATTAGAGGGCTGTAAATAGTACCTTAAATCCTCCTCCGACAGTGGTATTTATATAAAAAGTAGCTGCTTTTTTTATTGCTGGATACTTTGCCTCTTTTTAAATCCTAATTTGCACAGCCCCCACAAGAAAAAAGCAAAAAGAAAGTGGGGCACAAATGAGGCGAGAATCAACTTGGGGGTGATGGCAAGACCCAGGAATCCCCAACCCACGAAGGGGAAGAAGAAAACCAAGACTAATCCCCAAAGAACCAAAGCTAGCCATAAAGCCCTCATAAACGTCAAACGATTCCAGAAGAGCGCAACATATGCCATTGACCAGAACGTGACGTAAGCAACATGAAATAACAGTCCCACAGGCATAGGTAGTTTTCTGCCGAAAAGAGTTGTGGCAAAGGCTAAACTGAGCGGTTTTGGCAGTGGGGAAATACCAGACTTAATGGCTGGAACCATAACAGTAGACAATAAAAGGGAAGTCACAATCCCAATTCCAAGTGCTTTCAGTATTTCTTTGGAAGTTAACGAGTGTATCCGCATAGAAACCTTCTACAAACTTTAAAACCGTGGCAGAAGCTGAAGTGCCCGATTTATCCACTGACTTTTGTGAACACCGAGTTGGATAGTTATCAAAAGAACAAAACAAACCAACTCGAAGTTGTAACAAGTTCGCTCCCAAGCGATGTTCAGTTGCATTGATGATAGACCTTATACATGGGGATAAAGTCAAGGGTTAGCAGCACTAAGGCGAGTCCCATTCAGACTAGAACGGTTATAGTATCCTACATAAAGCTCTGAGCTGTAGCTTGATCAAGGGGGAGGCAAGCACCCGCGATCAAAAAACACCCAAGAAGGACTTGACCTTATAGTCGGGTTTAAGGTTTAGCATTTCAATAATTGATCGCAAGCCCTTAGTCCAGTAAGGAAGCATTAGAACAATGGAACAATCTCTCCTCAATGTCAGCGGCATGAGCTGCAGTGGTTGTGAGCAACGCATTGCAAAGGTCTTAAAGCAACTCGATGGTGTTTTTAAAGCAGAGGCGAACTATGGAAGTGGCGAAGTTCGCATTATCTTTGACATTTCTAAAACTTCAGAACCATCGATTCGAGACGCGATCGCCCAGGCAGGTTACGAGGTATCGCAATGAGACAGTCAACCACTAGCGCTACGCCTTGGGCAGAGGAGCCAGCCGCCACACCAGGACGCGCACGTTTCCGGGCGAAGCTGGGCGGTCTCCACTGCTCCCTTTGCACGGGGACAATTGAAAAGGCGCTTGGTCAACAAGCGGGCGTCCATAAAGTAGCAGTCAGCCTTACTCACGAGCAGGCACTGGTTGAGTATGATCGCGACCAGACTCGCCCCGAAAAGCTCGTAGAAACGCTCCGGCAGATCGGATATACCACACAAGACCCCAGGAAAGTACAATCCTATGAAGAGGAAGAGCGCGACCTCGTCCGTGAAGGAAAGCGGCTGCTGGTGGCTAGCAGCTTGAGCTTAACCGCCATTAGTCTCACTCTCGATCTGAGCGGCTTTTGGTCGGTAATCGTGCCCCTCATCGTCGCTTTGAGCTTGATCCTGATTATTTTTACTATTTTGAGACCGCAGGGTCTAGCTCGCGCAATTGCTGGCACTGTCGGATTTAGTGCTCTCCCGATCGCCCTTTTTGCTCTCAAGGCATTCGGTATTATAACCACGGCGATTCCCTGGCTTGTGGGGATTCTGGCATTCACAGTCCTGTTTGTCGTTTCCCTACATATCTTGAAAATGGCTTTCCAATCGCTGCGCCGTGGCATCCTCAACCAACATGTCCTGCTGGAGGTAGGCGCATTTGCTGGCATTGCTGGCGGACTGATTGGACTGAGTTTTCCCTTACCGAAATACCCCACTGCTGCCTTCTTCGCCGTTACCGTACTGGTCTCGAACTACCACATCTTCTCAGAGTGGCTGGCACTGCTGGTGAAAACGCGCAGTTCGCAGTCCGTGAAGAAATTGCTGGAGCTGCAACCAGAGACAGCGCGGGTTGTCCGGGAGCAAGAAGAACAGGAAGTTCCCATTGCAGAAGTAGCAGTTGGCGATCGCATACGCGTGCGACCAGGTGATCGCATTCCAGTAGATGGCGAGGTGGTAGGAGGACATTCTGCTGTAGACCAATCACTCGTGACTGGCGAACCCGTTCCGGTGGAAAGGACGGAGGGAGATTCAGTTATTGGCGGTTCCATCAATGGCGCGGGGACGCTTCTAGTTCGCGTCAATGCAACGGGCGAGGAGAGCTTCTTGCAGCAAGTTGTCAGCCAAGTTGAGGATGCCCGCTCGCTCAAGCCTGGCATTTTGCATCTGGTTGACGTAATTTTGCGCTTTTATACCCCAACGGTGCTGCTCATTGCTTTAGCCGCAGCCCTGTTTTGGACAGTGGGGGCACTGCTAATCAACGGAGATGTCAACACGACTCGCGCCATCTTTGCTACGCTGGGCGTTTTGGTGATGGGGTATCCCTGTGCTGTAGGGATAGCTGCCCCACTTTCCCTCGTGCGGGGTTCTGGCGAGGCTGCTGACCGGGGAATCATCATGCGTACTGGTGAGGCATTTCAAGCATTTCGCTTACTCTCCCACGTTATTTTTGACAAAACGGGAACGCTGACCATCGGAAAACCCACTGTCAGGTCAATCGAACCTCTGGGTGATGAAAATGAGTTGCTATCCCTCGCCGCTGGGGCTGAGGCTTCCTCCGAGCATCCCCTGGGGCAAGCAGTTATCGAGGCAGCTATCGAGCGGGACATTTTGCCGCCGAGTGCGGATGACTTTGAGGCTTTTACCGGAGAAGGCGTAGCCGCAAGCATCGAAGCTAGCCAAGTGCTGGTAGGCAAACCAGTCTTTCTAAAAGAACGGGGTATCGCCCTTGATGCGCTTGAAGCTAGGATAGAGGCGCTGGAAGATGCTGGACTGACGGTTATTGCTGCCGGTCGAGATAATCAGGCACTTGGTGTTATTGCTCTGGGAGACCAATTGCGAAAGGACGCCCAAGATGCGATCGCGGCGATGAAGCACAAAGGGCTGACGCCCATGTTGGTCACGGGTGATAATCCCCGGACTGCCGAGCGAGTCGCCCAAGAACTGGGAATTGAGCAAGTCCGCGCGGGCGTGCAACCCGATGACAAGGCAGAAATCGTGCGAGACCTCCAGCAGCGCCAAAAAGTTAGGGTGGCAATGGTGGGCGACGGAATCAATGATGCCCCAGCCCTAATGCAGGCAGATGTGGGCGTGGCGATGGGAACCGGAACCGATATTGCGATTGAGTCAGCCGACATTATTATTGTCCGAGATCGGCTGGAGTTGGTTCTGAGGGCGCGGGCGATTAGCCGACGGAGTTACCGGAAGACGCAACAGAACGTGGCGATCGCTTTTCTCTTTAATGGCATCGGTATTCCTGCGGCAGCGACGGGCTTAGTGTACCCAGTATGGGCGATGGTGGCAATGGCAGTCAGTGTCACGCTGATCTTCATAAACTCCCTGTGGGGACGACCTTCGCTTTTGTTTGAGGCAATTAAGAGTGTGGGACAATCACCCGTCACACCAATTCGCAATTGATCATCAATAATTACTAATCGATTTGCTTCAGGGACGCAACGCAGCATCATGGCAAGCAAAGGAGCATCTAGTGCCTTAGGGGCTGCGTTTTTCAATCGGATGATGCTACGCTTTCGCTGAAATTGTCTCAGGATTGGGGGATGCGGGGGCACGCAGACGCGGGGCGTGGAAGTCGCTTTCTCGCTCGCTGCGACTGCGCACGCTTTCGCTCAGTTAAAGCTTTAGGATTTCCGAGGAGTAATATGATACAAAAAGTGCTACACTTTCAGTTTTTAGAAAATTTTGTTTATGAGTATCTGTTAGCCTTACTAATTATCGTTTGCGGAGTTTTGTTAGTTAATT
>PXPT01000043.1:8400-9037 GCA_003021505.1 Cyanobacteria bacterium QS_4_48_99
TTTTTCTGCTAGGAAATTTGGGCTTTGATATTTCTGCTTTAGTTGCCAGCTTAGGAATTGGTGGTGTGGCGATCGCCTTAGCATCCCAAGGCGTATTGCAGGATCTCTTCAGTTATTTCTCTATTCTCCTTGATCGCCCCGTCCAAATTGGCGACTTTATCATTGTTGGCGATTTTGTGGGCACGGTTGAACACATCGGAATTAAAACCACTCGGATGCGAAGTTTGAGTGGTGAGCAGCTTATTATTGCTAACACGGATCTCACAGGTTCGCGTATCCGTAACTTTAACCCCATGGAAGAGCGGCGGATTGTTTTCACCATCAGCGTTACTTATGACACTGGGTTTAAGCAGTTACAGGAAATTCCCAATTTCATCCAAGGCATAATTGAAGCTACCAAAAATACTCGCTTTGATCGCTGCCATTTCAGTTCCTACCGAGATTCTAGTCTCAACTTTGAAACAGTCTACTACATGACAACGAGCGACTATACTGCTTACATGGATGCCCAGCAGCACATTAACTCTTTTGCCGTAACTCCCACGCCAAAATCTTTGATTTTGGCGTGTGGATATAAGGCAAGTGGCTAATTTTCTTATCGTAAATCAAATTTCTGTTAGAGTATGGGGATGAGACA
>PXPT01000044.1 GCA_003021505.1 Cyanobacteria bacterium QS_4_48_99
GCCCATACCAATGCCGCCATAAGCCGCATGGGAAACCCCAGCAGTAATAAAAACAATGCGGTTGACAACGACGAAACAGCCAATAATGCCACCAGTGATGCTAACTAGCAGCCCGGCAATAAGGGCATTGCGCATGAAATCGAACTGTAAGGCTTCCATCATGACTGCCCTTCCGTGTCGTGTTCTGCCAAGATGCGCTGAGGGACACTGTGGACAATTTGCTGAACGGAACCGCCGTATGCCTTCTCTAGCATCTCCCTCGTCACCTGATGGTCGCCGTGGTAATATAACCGCCTATTGAGGCAACCTACAGTTTTGACGTGAGAAGAAACTACGCCGATATCGTGGGAAATCATCAGAATTGTCATGTACTCATTTAACTCTCCTAAGAGTTCGTAAATGCTGGTGTAAGCTTGCTTGTCAAGGCTTGTGGTCGGTTCGTCCAACAGCAGAATTTTGGGTTCGGCTGCCAAAGCACGGGCGATACTAACTCGCTGTCGCTGACCTCCCGAAAGCTCGCTAATCGGGCGAGTTCTCAAATTGAGTAAACCCACTTGACGCAACGCCTCCTCGACTTTTTGATTATCCTGGTTGCTATAAGGCTTCAGCAAGCGGCGTTTCCCCAGCCGTCCCATATGCACCACATCCCAGACGTTAATGGGAAACTCAGGGTCAAATTCCATCGCCTGGGGAACATAGCCCATGTACCTGCGCCCCTTTTTGACGTTCCTACCCATGATGTGTACCTTGCCTTGCTGGGGTGGCAGCAGCCCCAGTAGCACTCGAAACAGCGTTGTTTTTCCACCGCCATTGGGACCAATGATGCCAATGTAATCCCGTTCTTTCACCGAGAGATTGATGTTCTCTAAGATTGCCTCCTGCTCGTATCCTGCCCAGAGGTTTTCTATCGAGATAACTTCTTGTGATGTGTCTGTCGTTTTTGTTTGTCTCATTATTAGCAAGGTGCAAAGGTCAGCAGGCTACAGGGATTAGCGATGGGAAGTTAGTAAATTTTCCCAGTTCGCTATCTATAGAATCTTCAACCTCTAACTTTCAACCTACTCCTACCCTTCGGGAACGCCTCCGGCGAACGGAGAACGCTTCGCGAACAACCTTCTAGCCCCCATCACCTAAAACTTCCTCGAAGGTGTTCGCAACTTCGCGTAGGTTTTTCTCCCACTCGTATGCCACGGGATTAATCAGTAGCACTTCCCCGCCAATTTCATTAGCAATGGTTTTGGCATCGTCCTTGCTGAACTGTGGCTGAGCGAAAATTACCTCAATGTTTTTTGCTTTTGCCCTCTCTATTAGTCTTGACAGCTCAGTTGCACTGGGTTCGCTGCCACCGACTTCAATCGGGATCATCTCCAGGTTGTAAGCGCGGGCAAAGTAGCCCCATGCAGGATGGAAGGTCATGAATGTCCGACTCTCGAACCCGGAGAGCGTCTGTTCGATCTCGGAATCTAGCTTTTCGATTTCGGCAAGGAAGCTCTCTAGGTTCGCCTGATACGCTTGTTTATGCTCTGGGTCTAACTGCACCAGTGCCTCGTAGATTGTCCTTGCCTGCTGTTTGACTAGTGGCGGCGAGAGCCAGATGTGCGGGTTAGGATTAGCTACTTCTTTGCCTTGGTTAGGTTTCCCTGCCATCGGCATCCGGTCAATCCCTTTTGTTAAGTCTACAATCGTCATGTCTTGGTTCGCGGCGCGGAAGCGGTCTATCCAGGCATTCTCGAAGGGAACGTGGATGCGCATGTAAGCCTCCGTATTGTCCAGATTCCGAAGCTGTTGTGGTTTGGGCTTGTAGGTTGCTGGACTCGCTCCCGGCGGTAGCATGACCTCGACATCGACATACTCTCCGCCGACGTGTTCCACGAAGTATTTCTGCGGCGGAATGCTGACTGCGACTTGCAGGGAAGTTTCGGTGGACTGGGCAGATTTACTAGCCTCGGTAGAAGTGGTTGTTTGGGATGGGGATGTCTGAGGCTCACTACTGCATCCCACCAGTGGCACCACTCCCAATAGCAGCGCGAGTATTATGACGCGAAACTGATTGAGCGTTGTCATATCGTGAAATCTCTCTCCTTAGAAAAAGCAAAACAGAGGCACGGGAATGTTAACTATGCAAATTCCTGACCTAGCTTGGACTCAGACCAAATGAGCAACTCCCCACTTCCCCCCCCGCTACTAGTTGATGTCGCTCAGGATGCCAGGCAAGGCAGGAAAAGCCGTTAGCTGCGCCCTCTAGGATTTGCACAACTTGTTGAGCTCTTTGCCAGAAACAAAGCCAGCCATTGTCCGAAGCTGAGACGAGAAGAAGCTGCTTGGGTTGAAAGCCTAAATCCTGCACTACGTCGTTATGAAGCTCTAATGCGCTGGGAACCCAACCCTCGCGGTCATCGGCTTGCTTTTTCCAAATGGCAATCCCCTTTGCACTCGAAGCCGCGAGGAGAGGGGCATTCCCAGAAAAAGGTCCTGACCATGCCAGGTTGCGGATTTTTCCTGGAAACCCGCGCATTACCCAAGGATAGGGAACTTTCCACGACCAAACGGCGATCGCATAGTCAAGACTGCTAGCAGCGATATACTCGCCATCTGGCGACCAGGCAATGGCAATACTCGCAGCAGGTAGAATTAAGACGTAAGAGTCGTCATCCCAATCTTTTGCATTCCAGACCTTGACCTCAAGATCGCCCGCGGTCGCCAGATACTCTCCGCGAGGATGCCAGCTTATTCCCCAAACTGAGGAGGACTCAAAAGGGAGCGTGACCACCTTCTCCTGAGACTCTGCATCCCAGAGTAGGACATAACGCCCCACACTAAACGCCAACTGGTTACGGGTCGGGTTCCAACTGAGTTGATCGACCCATTTGGGGGCATTTTCCAGAGTGGTAACTAATTCGGGTTCTGGCTTGAGGTGCCAGATGCTTACCTTGCCATCCTGTCCACCTGCGGCGAGGAACTGTCCATTGGGGGAAAAATCTAGGCAGTCGATGGATAGCTCGACTGTAGCGGCGGATGAAAGCATTAGCGTTGCTTGAGAGTTTTCTCCCTCCCAGAGCAGGACTTCTCCAGCAGCGGAACTTGCCGCTGATTTCCCGTCAGTTGACCAGGCTACAGCCGTGACATATTCCGAGAGTTCCCCAAGCCAATGGTGCTCGAACAGTTTTTTTTGAGTCGCCCCTAAACCAAACACACTCTCAATCCCTCTCTCAGCCCTGCTTCATCTAGGTTGCGACCAATAAATACTAGTTCGCTTTTGCGGGTTTCTTCCGGTTTCCACGCGCGATCGCCTCTGCCATCAAAGAGTATGTGCACTCCTTGAAAGACAAACCGCTGCTCCTCCCCGGAAAGATTCAAAATCCCTTTGGTGCGGAAAATATCGGAACCCTTAGTTTGCAGGAGTTCTCTTAGGCAGTTATTCAACTTTTCGAGATCCACAGGTCTTGATTCAGGCAAAGCGATCAAATAAAGTGATTCATCGTGTTCATGAGCATCCTCGGCGAGGAAGTTGGCGTCTATCTCTAAGGCACGGTTGAGGTCAAATGCGCCTACTCCTTAGAGCCTCCATTCCGACCTCGGTGTTGCAAGTGCGGTGGACTTTTGCCATCGCATTCATTCCCCGAATGCGCTTCTCTAGCTCGTCTAGCTCTTCGGGAGTGACTAGATCGGTTTTATTGAGCAGAATGACATCGGCAAAAGCGATCTGCTCTTGCGCTTCCTCTGCCTCCCAGTGCTGCAAAATATGCTTGACATCCACGACTGTTACTACCGCATCCAAGCTCATTTGCTCTTGCAGATCTTCATCAACAAAGAAGGTTTGAATAACGGGTGCGGGGTCAGCCAGTCCAGTCGTTTCAATCACTAGGTGGTCGAACTGGTTCCGCGGTCGCATCAAGTTACCAATAATCCGGATCAAATCACCCCGGACGGTGCAGCAGATGCAGCCATTGTTCATCTCAAAGACTTCTTCATCGGCATCAACAACTCACTGGTTTCTACGCCCACTTCCCCAAACTCATTCACGATGACGGCAACTTTTTAACCGTGTTAGTGGGTGAGAATGCGGTTGAGGAGTGTGGTTTTCCCTGCCCCGAGATAGCAGGTGAGGACGGTAACAGGAACAGAACGAGATGCTTGCGATGTCACCATAGTTAAGCCCCGTAATAATGATAATCAATATCAGATTAGCATACTTCCTCACTCGAAGAAATAGTTCCTCGATCAAAATTTCAGGATAGTTTTGGGGTGCTTCTAGGTGTTCCCTATGCCTCTTTAGGGTGATAAATCACCGATTGATCTAAATTATGACCAGGCGATTGCTGGAGTTGGACTTGCATTCAGCAATGCCCAAAGCGAATCATTTCAGGCTTCAAAGGCACATAATTAAAAAAGCAACTCCTTGCACCAGTGTGACAAGCACGACCTCCGACTGGCTTAACTTTGAGTAGGAGAGTGTCAGCATCGCAATCGTAAAAGAGGGTTTTGACCTGCTGGGGCTGCCCACTGGTTGCCCCTTTATGCCAAAGTTGGCGACGAGAGCGACTCCAGTAGTGGGCTTTGCCGGTGGCTAGGGTAAGCTGGAGGGATTCTTCGCTCATCCATGCCATCATCAAAACAGTGTGATCGCGAATGTCCTGGATGATCGCAGGCACTAACCCTTGCTCGTTAAATTTCAAGCGCTCTATCCAGAGATAGCTTTGGTTAATCATGGTTTTGGGGTTTAGAGAATCAAAAAACAAAGAAGAAAAGTAGAGACAGGTTACTCCTGCCTCTACCGATAGGCACGCATTAAACGGAAACGCATTAACTATCGCAAATTCTGTGGTTGCCGAATTAGTCCCATGAACTCTTGGCGAGTCTTGGCATCCTCTGCGAACACACCTCGCATAGCACTGGAAACTGTCCAGGAACCAGGTTTTTGCACGCCTCGCATTACCATACACATGTGCGTAGCTTCCACTACGACTGCTACGCCCTGGGGCTTGAGCAATCCTTCAATCGCATCGGCAATCTGTGAGGTCAAGCGCTCCTGTACCTGTAACCGCTTGGCGTACATTTCACAAATGCGAGCAAGCTTGGAGAGACCGATTACCTGACGGTTGGGAATATAGGCAACGTGAGCGCGACCAATAATGGGCAGAATATGGTGTTCGCAGGAGCTAAAAATATCAATGTCTCGAACTAACACCATCTCATCTGTATCTTCTGAGAACACTGCTCCATTGAGCAATTCATCCAGAGACTGACGGTATCCTGAGGTGAGAAACTTGAGAGCCTTCACTACCCGTTGGGGCGTGTCTAGCAGTCCTTCTCGGTGAGGATCTTCTCCGATGCCAAGTAGTAAGGTTCGCACTGCCTGTCTCATTTCTGCTTCTGAGACAGGGGATTGCGCTTGGGTGGATCGAGATTCATCGATACTGACGCTTTCTGAATCGAATGATAAAACCATAAAGTACTCGCTGATTGGTTCTTTATTCTAGACAGCTCGTGAGCTGTTCTCGAAGCTCATCGGCATGCAAGTTGCGTCCGATTAAAACTAGCTTATTTCTGGGTGGTCAAGCCGTTGCTCTGTGTTCAAGTCGTAGCGCTTTCCACTCAGTTGAAAAATGTGGCAAAGTGGGCTTTCTTTAAACCAAAGAATTCCTTTTGCCCGAAACACATCTAGAGACATCTTCTCCATGAGAAAAGTTTAAAATTTCTCGATCCTGAAGGGGCGATCGCTCTGAAACGAAACTGACACGAATCCATCGTTAGCTAAGTGGTCAGAATGGTAGTGGTGTTCATGCTCATCATGGTCGTGATGATGGTCATGAGCATGATGGTGGTGCTGGGAGTCTTTTTCAGAAGGAGTCTGACTATCCAATTTAGAAAGCTCCACATCCAAAATGAATGGTAGTGGAACTTGAGCTTGTAAAGTTCGCAGAATTCTCGCCCCCTCTTTTACGGTGTTAATATAATCTTCTAATTCATTTAGTTTTTCCTGTGATACAAAATCTGTCTTGTTCAGGAGAACAATATCCCCATAAATAATCTGATTAAGTGCTGCTTGACTGCCGAAATTATCGGCGTTAAATTCCTCAGATTCCACCACAGTTAAAATCGAATCTAAACGAGTCAATTTTCGCAATTCTTGACTTAAGAAAGTCATCGCAATTGGCAGAGGATCGGCAACGCCAGTGGTTTCAACAACTAAATTATCAATACGCTCTTCCCGTTCCAAAATGCTGTAAACGGCATCGACTAATCCATCATTAATGGTGCAGCATATGCAGCCATTACTCAGTTGCATAATATCTTCGTCAATGGAAACTAAAAGCTGGCTATCGATGTCAATATCACCGAATTCATTTACTAAAACTGCTACTTTCAAATCTTGGCAATTTTGCAAAATATAATTGAGGAATGTCGTTTTTCCACCACCCAAAAAGCCAGTAAAATGGTGACTGGCATCCCACGTTTGGGAACTTCAAATTGTTCGGTTTCGGTGAGTACTTTTGTCGCGGTCATTATTTTTTTCCTCTTAATTCGTTATTCAACTCACAACAGTAAGCCACCCCATGCTAAAACTACGGAAAAAGCAATAGCAGCAAAGGCTTGGCGGCTCATCAAAAATAGAGCAAAGCGAGGGGATTGTTCGCGGGCAATCGTCAGAACAGTCACCAAACAAGGCAACAACACGCCTGCTAGATAAACACCACTCAGAAGTTGTGGAGGGGTTAGGGTTGCCAGGAGGTCGTCTTCAGCAAAGAGAAGCAAACCATCTTTGCGGATAGAAGCGAGGATAATGGGCACTGCTGCTTCGGTTGGTAGGCGAAACACTCCCATTAGCGGGTCGAGGAGGCTCGCTAAATCGGAAATGGCTCCCAGCCAATCGAGTAGGGAAGCAATAATCGTGATAAGCAAAAAAATCGGGATAGCTTTACTAAAAAACTGGTTGAGAGTGCCACTTGCCTCTCGCCAAATGCCTGACCAACGGGGAACTCTAGAAAACATCGTTGCTCGATGACCAGGGGATTGCGTGGAGATCTAGCAGCCGAATTCGCAACAAGGTGAGCATAAATCAGAGTCGTGACAGTGAGGTAAAGCAGATAGGGGATGACCAACCAAGGCTGATTGGCAGCACTAAATACTCCTAGCGTGGCTCCCAATTGATAGGAACAGGCAGAACCAAAAGCGATCGCGGAAACGCAAGTTCCTCGCGAACAACTCGAGCAAGCCCGCGTGCTAATCACTGCCGGGACATTACAGCCGAACCCCATGATGACCCGCACTAGATCGCGCCCAGTCAAGCCAATGGGACGCAAGAGCGGGTTAATTGCCACGGTGATGCGATCAACTAGTCCGCTGGCTTTGTAAGCTCCCAGAAACAGGGCATAGAGGATAACAGTCGGTATCGCCCAAACGAATAACAGTGGTCCCATCGTTATCAATCCGTAGCGCCCCACCAAAATTTCCTGCATGGGAGAAAACAATTGTTGGAGCGGATTGACAAGAGGGTTGAGTAGGGCACGAACAATCGGATCGAGCATCTCCGCAAAGCTATTTGCCGTCCAGACGACAACAATCGCTGGCAAAAGCAGCAAAGCGATCGCGAAGAGCCAGCCCCAGCGGGGATGCTCCAGCCAGGTCAGTTTGGGCTCGATGCACCACCCGATTGGTGAAGGAATCCAATTATCGGGAAAAGGAGAAGGATATTCCAGCGCTTGTAGTAAGCGCGTGCGATCGCCTTCTAGCAAATTCCGGGGATCAACGGTGAAAAAATCTAGGTGGGAGGTTTGGTGCCACCGTTCCACGATCTGCCTGAGTTCGTCCTCGGGGCGGATCTTGTCCCAAAAGGTAATGGCGACAACGCCTTGCTTGCCCGCTACCAAAGGCAGCAGCTCTCGCAAGTCTTCATCGACGTGGGTGGCTTGAACGACCAGCAGAACCGTCTCCCCTCCTTCCAACTGGTCGAGGGCAGCGCGGGTCGTGGCACTGTCTGAACGGTAGAGAATGCCAGGAGTATCGACAAAGCTGTGGTTCTCGCCCTCGAATGTTTCGCAGGCAACGGTAGAGCCGCGAGTACTTTCTTTACCAATGACGAGGATGGGGCGTTTTTGAGTGGCGAGATTCATAGGCAATGAGGATAGAGACTGAAGATCGCAGCAGCTAGTGTTTAACAAACGCATTCATTGCTACAGCAGGAGAGATCCTCGAGAAATAAACCCTCTTGGCGGTAAGTTTCTAGTGGAGAAGTATCCATCCCTAAGCGCTGGGCGATCGCCTCCGCCACTACGGCAAATCGTTGCCGGAATTTATAGATAAAACAGAAAATGACATTGCCATGACGCACAGAAGGTCCCACCACAAATAGCCCTGGGATGAGGGTAGACTCATCTTGGTCAGTGAGGGCTGCATATCCTTCCGACCAATCAAAGAATTCGGCAATCGTGCTCAGGCTGCCCTTGAACCCTGTCCCTAGAATGGGTGGCATCGGACTCACCCAGGCTTGAGAAGAAGCGCTTTCTTTCACTCCGGTAACTTCATAGCCGTTGGGGATGCGCTTGACTTCCTTAATTTGAGTGTCACCAACCAGTTCTAAGCCCCCTGTAGGGTAGACAAAATCCAGTCGCTGTCGCGTGTAGGGAGACAGAGAGAGGCTGGGATCGGGATGGTCATTTTCCCAACTGCGAGAACGGTCAATCACTCGCACTCGCTTTCCTAAGGCACACAGGTTAGTTGCTGCATCCATACCGCTCTCGTAACCGCCAAGAATCAGGAACTCGTCTCCTGTCTTCGCCACCTCTTTCCAAGAACGCACTTGAGAGTTATGGACGCACAGTTCGGCTCCGGGGAAAACATTCGTTTGGGGATACTGATATTCTCCCGCTGCCCAAATGACAAAGCGACTGTAAATGTCTCCCCTGGAAGTTTTGATGGCGAAACCTTTATTACTCGAGAGAGGTTCGATGGCATGAACTTCGGTTTCGGCTTGCACTGGAAGCTGAAAATGGTCGGCAACCGTTTGTAAATAGAGTGCGTACTCTTTCCCAGTAAGATGCTCCCGTTGGAAGGCTAAAGCTGGGGAAGTATTTAAAGCAATAGCATTGAGGTCGAGCAACCCAAAACCGTGGCTGGGGAAAGACGGGGTAATAAAATGCATCTCCGCTGGCCAACGACTAAAGGAAGCCCCGACTTGGTGGCGCTCCAATAGGGCAAAATTCTCTAGTCCTAAATCCTGTAGTACGACTCCACAGCCAACGCCAGCAGCCCCACCCCCCACAATTGCAACCTCCAGTTCTTGAGAAAAATTCATGGGCAATTCGTTACTCGTTTCTGCTGGTAAAACTGCTTCATTTTTTGGTTAGCAGGAATGATGCGCTGCAAGCTCTCCATCAAGGTGGGTAGGGCTTGGCAAGGAAGCACCACCAGCATCCGGTCTTGAGCAATTTCGGTGAAAGTTCGCATTCCCATACAGCCTAGGGAGAAAGAAATTTTCCCTTGATTTAGCGCAGCGGGAATTGCCGCACACCCCGGTCGTCCCAAGAGGGAAGTACCTGAAGGCTGCGACCAAGCCACCTCACCCATTGCCTCGTTAAGCAACATTGCCTGATAAGGCGTTACCCAAAGCAAAATCGCGTCAGGTGGAGTTTCCATCTCCGCCAGAGGACCATAAACAATTCCACTTTTCTCGCCCGATACAGTGGGGATTTTGGCAACCTCTGCTGGGTCGATGTAACCCAACTTGCTCATCTGTTGCACTGTTTCTTCCAGTTCAGTTGCTGTCTCCTCGGAGGTGGGCAACCCCATCGTGTGAACCCCAATGGGGCAGTTGGCGTGATCTGAGGCGGAAGTATAGAAAAGACCTCGTTCTGCATGTCGCCAGAAAGCACAGCTAGCATGGACTTTCCCTTCAAATTGCGGGATATCTTTCGGGGGTTCCCGGACGAACTGGAGAGCCACCGGAGAACTTTCAAGCTCAAGGCTCTCGATTAATTGGTCGGCAAAGCTTTGGGGATTCATGATCATCGCTTTTTGGCTGAAAACGAATGGCTATGCAGGTAAAACAAGTTTAGAGTTGCGATTTTGCTGCGATCGCGCGGCGATGAAGAGCCTCTGATGGAGACCGGGTAAGTGGGCTGACCGCAATAAAAATGATAATCATTCTCATTGTATATAAAAATGTTCCTTTGTGCTACCTGCGGAGGTAGTTTTTGTCTTAATTCTCCAGAAGATGCTATCGGGAAAACTGTTAGCGAAAGCTAGGAAAGGGCTATCGCTATCTTCTAGGAGATCAAACCTCAGTGCTTCTCTGGTAAAGACATTAAAGCTACTTCTTTGGCAAAGTAGGTTAGAATTAGACTGGCACCAGCACGCTTCATGCTCGTTAGCGTCTCCAGAATGACTTGTTTCTCGTCAATCCAGCCCTTCTGAGCTGCTGGCTTAATCATGGCATACTCGCCACTGACGTTGTAGGCAGCAACAGGTAAGTTCGTACTTTGACAGACTTGCTGAATCACGTCTAGATAGGCAAGAGCAGGTTTCACCATCACCATGTCTGCGCCTTCAGTCACATCCAGAGCCACTTCTTTTACTGCTTCCTTGGTGTTGGCAGAATCCATTTGTTGACACTCCCCAGCCTAAAGGGGTGGGGATTGTTGGGTCATAGGGGAGGCTACCCTTAACCCCTCACTAAGCATCTTGACGGTGTGTCCCACCGCTGCAAGCCCACCTTGGGCTAAAACTTGAGCTGCCGCCACATCTCTATCGTTTTGATGATGGCACTCTGGGCAATAATGAACCCGTTGCGATAGTTCTTTGTTA
>PXPT01000045.1 GCA_003021505.1 Cyanobacteria bacterium QS_4_48_99
CATGATCTCGACTTATACCAATCCTTGCGCTCACCAAGGGCATAGTTCCAGACCTTACGACTAGTTTCTAACCAGTCGCTCATTGTCTGGGTTTGTGCCTTAGTGGGCTCAAGCTTGTATTGCTACGTCAAATTGATCATACTCTCCTTGTATCTGATCTTTTGCCTATTGCCTAGTTAAGACAACAGAATAAATAAAAAGCTGCCCTAGAAGGGCATGCCCTAGAAGGGAAGGGCAGGGCTTTATACCCTTGGGTGAGGTAACTCCCAGTTCTAGGGCACGGTGGATAGTGGCGATCGCTTCTTGTTCATCCCGTCCGCTATAAAACTCCGACATTCCCATGCAGCCGAGTCCCAGTGCCGAAACTTCTAGTCCCTAAGTTCCCAGTTTCCGCGTTTTCATCAGTATTCTCCTGTTTTTTGATTGCTTGTTGCAATTGTGCCGTCAACTTTTATTAACGTTAACGTTAATTTTTGCACAAAAAACTATGAGTTACCACTCCGCTCGTCAATGCATTGCTGGATGCGAGCAATATTTGCCTGTAACTCCCAACGAAATTGCGTTAGGGCTTCAATCTTCTCATCCGTTTCCTGAAGATGAGTTTGAAGGACTTCCAGCACCTTCCGCTTACCCGTCAGCCCGGTTGGGTCTTCCAAGTAAAGTGGGAGTACGCTGCTAATTTCCTCTAGACTCAAGCCCAGCTCCTTGAGCGCATTAATCTTCTGAAGTCGTGCCAGCTCCGCCTCCGTGTAATATCGGAAGCCTGTCCCCTCACGCTCACTTGGTTCGAGCAACCCTAGGCTCTCGTAGTAGCGAATTGTTCGAGGTGTCACGCCAGCTTGTTCAGCCAGTTCTCCTATTCGCATTATTATCTTACTTATATCTAACTTTTACGTTAACGTGAATCTAATCTTGGCAATGTCAATTCAGATGAAATCCGTTTGATGAATCAAAAACTCTCCTTATTAGTCCGTAGTCAGTAGTCCGCGAGTAGCTAACGCGTATAGAGTTTGACTATTAGTTACTAATGACTCATGACCGATGACTAATGACTACATTTGGTATCACCCTAAATAGGGCATCCAGGCTTGTCTGGCTTCAGGAGAAGCGTACCAAATGCCCTGCGAGCTAGGAGAATGCATCACCCCTTCAAGAGTCAAATTCGTTGCCCCTTCCAAATGTGCGGCTGCCACTGGAGTAATTCCATCTCCCCAGCAGTTACCCTCTCCAGAGGTTAATTGGTAGCTGTTGTAAGCAAACCAATTGGTAGGGCGTTTACCATACAAGGCTTTGCCAGCGACGCAAACGTAATTAACATCAGGATAAAAAGCGCCTGGATAGGTTTGTTGGACAAAATCTAGATTGCGCTTAGTCCAGCGCTCCTGGCTCATGTGGGGAGTTCCTAACGTAATTAAGGTGGCAACCTGAGCGCGAGCATTCCATACTGCATCGGAGCCTGTGACATCCCCGTGAATGTCGTAGGGTTTGTCTCCTAGATAAATGCGAGCAATCCATCCGCCCGCAGAATGACCAATTAGGTTTACTTGAGAAGCATTGTGTTGCTGCAATACTTGTTTTACCGTGCGGTCAATTTGCCGCAAAATCGGCGTAACAGAGCGACCTCCGAGCGTTGGCACCCAACTCCATCGAGTCAAGGGAACAGTTACAGTGGGCACACCCTGTTGATTTAAACCTTCATTAAGTTGGCGGTAGGCGGTAGCACCCGCCAAGTAGCCCGGTAAAATAACAGTCGGTAAAGACATATCTAATTTGAGGTTCTCAATTTCACCATAGTGCAACCAGGAATTCTTTACGGGATAAGCGTGGGAACCGGTGACTCGGAGTTGATCGCGCTCAAGGGATTGCGCCTCTTACAAGAGGCATCTGTGGTAGCGTTCCCAGCAGGAGTACGGGGCAAGCAAGGAATAGCGCAACAGATTGTCTCGCCCTGGCTAACACCGGAGCAGCAGCAGCTTGCTTTACATTTTCCCTACGTGCAAGACACGGATGTATTAACCCAGGCATGGCAGGAGGCAGCAGAGCAGGTTTGGCAATTTCTGAAATTAGGGCAAGCGGTGGCGTTTGCCTGTGAAGGAGATGTGAGTTTCTATAGTACCTTTACCTATTTGGCGCAGACTTTGCAACAACTCCATCCAGAAGCAGTCGTGGAGACAGTGCCGGGGGTTTGTTCGCCAATGGCATCAGCAGCAGCATTAGGAGTGCCGCTGACAGTTCGCTCTCAGCGCCTTGTGGTGTTACCTGCCCTTTATACGATGGGGGAGCTAGAAAGGGTGTTGGAGTGGGCAGATGTAGTGGTGCTGATGAAAGTTAGCTCGGTTTACGAGCAGGTTTGGCAAGTGTTGCAGAAGCGTCAGTTATTGGAGCGTAGTTGGGTGGTAGAACGGGCAACTTTACCGGAGCAAGTGGTTTATACTGATTTAGGCGATCGCCCCCACCTACAATTGCCTTACTTTTCCTTACTAATTGTCCAACTCACATGAGGTACGAGTTAGGAGTTATTCGCTGAAGTGGATTTTGAGATCATCAGTGAAATCACCAACATTGAAACCATTGTTGTAGGACTATCCGCGATCACGCACGCTTACAGAAAAGCTATGGAAAAGGTAAATTTTGCGGCACTTTACACCGACGAGGATATGTCAGCGTTGGTTGCCACACTGTTGCGATCGCGCGGTCTGTATATCACAACCGCTCCTGAACAAGCAACTCTTGGCAAAACCGACAGCGAGCAAATTGAAGTGGTCAAAGCAGGTTGCAGGACTTTAAATCGCAATCAAGGATATGGTTATGAAGCAACCCAACTCGCGCTGAACTTTGCTTTTAACGAATTAAATTTGCACCGAGTTCAGTTTACAGTGTTTAGCTACAATCAAGCTTCCATTGCTCTGTGTGAAAAATGTGGTTTTCGCCATGAAGGTATCTACCGCGAGTTTATTCAGCGTGATAGGAAACGCTATGACATGTACTTATATGGTATTGTTCGCCACAAATGGGAGGTGAATCAGGATAGCTATTCAAGTCCCCTATTTCCAATATGCCTGAATCTTCTACTGTTACAACTGAACTGATTGCCGCACGAGAGCGCTTATTTGCCCTACTAGACCGCTTTGATCAGGCAAAGGTGCTAGTTGTGGGTGACTTGGCACTAGATGAGTTTCTCACCGGTCAGGTAGAGCGGCTTTCTCGGGAGGCTCCTGTGTTAATTCTGCACCACGAGAACACTCGGCAAATCCCTGGTGGGGGGGCGAATGCGGTTTATAACCTGGCGAAGCTGGGAGCGCAAGTGAAGGTAGCCGGGTTGGTGGGAAAAGACCCTCAAGGAGAGGCACTGCGTAGCATCTTTGAGGCAGCCGGAATCGACACAGGGGGAATATTTATGGCGGCAGAGCGCCCCACGGTTACTAAAACCAGAATCGCGGGTCATGCTCGCCAATCCGTGACGCAACAAATTGTACGGGTAGACCGCACCTCGGAGCAGTTGCCAGACCAAGAGTTGCAAATGCAGCTTGCTGAGTATGTCCAGAGCGAGATAGCCACCTCAGACGCGGTGGTTTGCTCAGATTATGGTGATGGGGTGCTAATGCCATCTGTGATTTCGGTTGCGCTATCTCACTCACGGGCTGTTGTTGATGCTCAAAAGGGTCTAGAGCGGTATGCGGGGGCAACGCTGTTTACGCCCAACCTGCCAGAAGCAGAGCAAGCAGTGGGCTACGCGATTAGCGATTTTCAGTCTTTGGTCAAAGCCGGGCAAGACTTACTAAAGCTCACGCAAGCACAGCACATTCTCATTACTCGGGGAGAAGAGGGAATGAGTTTGTTTGAGCGTTCGGGTGAGGTGCGTCATCTCCCTGCTTTTAACTACACGGATGTTTTTGATGTTACAGGAGCGGGAGATACGGTAGTGGCAACCCTAACGTTGAGCTTATGTGCTGGGGCATCGCTTTGGGAAGCAGCCGCTTTAGGGAATTTAGCTGCGAGTATTGTGGTGCGTCAGTTTGGGACGGCAACGACAACCGCTACAGAAATTAAGGAGGCGTTGCAGATGCTATTAGATGAGGCTACTTGAATAGTATTTCACGCACAGGCAATTGATGATTGAGACGAGCAGGGGGAGCAGGAAAGACGCGGCGGAGCTGCGGGGCGGAAGGGGAGCAGACATTCCCATCTTTGCTATGTTGCATCCTTGCTAGGAAAAGCCGCTAACTTTGCAGGATTTACCTATAAAGGAGGGGCTGTGCTAGGTTAATCTTTATGAAGATTCTGAAATGATGGGCGAGAACAAGATGGATTTTGAACTTCCTGAAGCGGTGAAATTTTGGTCCCAATTCTTTCACCCTACTGTTATGTTGATTCTTTTTGGGACTTCCCTTTATGCTGCGTATCTCGGCTTGCAAGTTCAACGCACCCGCAATACTGAAGACAAGGAATTAAAAAAGGAGCTAGGCAAGCAACAATTCAATGTTAAACATTATCAAGTGGGTTCAGCCCTGTTAGCCCTGGTAATACTGGGAGCCATTGGTGGTATGGGAGTAACTTACATCAACAATGGCAAGCTCTTTACTGGACCTCACCTGTTTACCGGATTGGGTATAGTCGGAACGCTCGCCACATCCGCCTCTCTGGCTCCTTTTATGCAAAAAGGCAACAACTGGGCCCGTATAACCCATATTGTTCTTAACTTTACCATTTTAGGGCTATTTACCTGGCAGGCAATCACTGGAATACAGATTGTATTTAAGCTCTTGAGCGATTAGCTGTTGTTGGTTCATTGAGATCAGATATGGAGGGGACAAGGGGACGAACAGTTCAAAATGCAAAATTTTGAATGTTGAATGTTGATTTTTGATTTTCCCATCCCCCCATCCTAGGAGCAAAGCGACTTCGTAGGTGGCATGGGTAACCCCAAGCGGGAGTGAAAGTCTTCTTGTACTTTATAGGTGAGGCTGCGCGAAACTTGGCGTACAATTCGATCAAGGAGGCGATTGCCTGTTTTCTGAATGGCTGATGGAGGCAAGCGATGAATCAAGTTGGGAAACTGAATCGCTACACCTAAATCTAACTGCCACTCCACTAGTGTCACTGCCGAGGATTTTTTCCCCGCTGCCGAGTCTTCCACTAATTCTATAGAGGCTTGATAGTCCACTTCATAGCCCGAGGGCGCGTAGTCGGGCACAGGAACGGTGTGCATACGATATATCCCTTGGTTTTGCGGGAGTAACTTCAGACCAATTTTGGGTTCTACTTCATAACCAAAAGCTCCAAAACGCCCAATTGTCAAGGCATAGCTGTTTTCTCCGAGGGGTTCTGCCTTCATGGGGTGGGCACAGCGGCGAAACCAATTCTGGTGGGCACCCAAATAACGGTTTACAGTTTCCGCGTTGCCGTACATCTCCATGCAGCCTTCAAAGTGATTTTGAAAGTTGAAAGTTGCGGTGGCAGTGGGTGATTGTTGAATGTCGAAATCCGTTTTCTCTATAGAAGACTGGGTCGGTGAATGCAGCTCGGATAACTCAGTCAGTCGATGGTTAACTACTCGGGACTCCATAACATGCCTTGGTAGATCGCTTATCGCATACTAACCTTCTTTCCCGTCAGATTCGATTTTTCCTCAGTCGCCCAATTATAAAACTGTAAAACGCTTTGTAGATTAGGAGATCAAACTTCATTTATTTAGGATTGTTGAGGGCGATCATCCCAACTTCCCTACCATTTCATCCTGATTGCCAGGAGGTTTCTCCGTGGACTGAGGAGGTTCGCTTGCTACAGGGTTTAACAAGGCTTCCGCCAAGTATCGGCAGGAAGCGTGACGTGAGGACTAAGTATGAAGGAGGAAGGTAGAAGAGATGGTAAACAACTTCTGTCCTCCGCCCAAAGCCCTTACTATTTAACGCTTTGCCAGTTTCTTCGACATCTTCCGCAGGCGAACTGAGGAGGGGGTTACTTCCACCAATTCATCGGAGTTGATGTACTCCAAAGCCCGCTCTAGCGTCATCTCTGCTGGTGCTTGGAGTTGCACCAGTTCCTCTCCTGTAGAGGAGCGCATATTGGTTAGCTGCTTCGTTTTGCAAATATTCAGTTCCAAGTCTTGGGGGCGACTAGTTTCCCCCACAATCATCCCTTTGTAAACTTTTGTGCCAGGGGTAATAAAGAACACGCCTCTCTCTTCAGCATTTTTGAGAGCATAGAAGGTGGCAGTCCCTTCTTCAATGGCAATAATCACGCCACTGCGTCGGGTTTCCATGTTGCTGGTGAGGGGGCGATAGTCGAGGAAACTATGATTCATGATTCCTTCTCCCCGCGTCAGGCGCAAGAACTCCCCTCGGAAGCCCACCAAACCTCGGGCAGGGATGGCAAATTCCAGTTGGGCACGACTATTCGCTCCCACTTGCATATTCTGCATTTCCCCTTTGCGCTCCCCAAGGCGCTCAATACAGCTCCCGACCGTCTCTTCTGGGACATCCAAAATTAGATACTCAAACGGTTCGCAGGGTTTGCCATTGATCTCTCGATAAATCACCTGAGGCTGAGAAACCTGAAATTCATAGCCCTCACGGCGCATATTTTCAATTAGGATGCCCAGGTGCAATTCTCCTCGTCCTGAAATCTGGAATTGATCTGTCGAGTCGGTTTCTTCCACACGCAGGGCAACATTTGTTTCCAGTTCTCGCAGGAAGCGATCACGCAACTGCCGTGAGGTTACATAAGTCCCTTCTCGGCCCGCAAACGGCGAATCATTAACTGAGAATGTCATCTGCAAGGTGGGTTCATCCACCGTAATCAGTGGCAAAGCCTGGGGATCTTGTGGTGAGGTAATTGTTTCCCCAATATTGGCATTGGCGAACCCTGCCACAGCAACTATGTCACCAGCGCTTGCTTGTTTAATGTCCACTCGCTTTAGCCCTTCAAACCCCATCAGTTTGGAAACTTTGGCTTTGACGACCTCTCCAGTTTTAGTCACTAAAGCCGCTTGCTGCCCTGCTTGGAGAACCCCGTTGTGAATTCTGCCGATGACAATGCGCCCCAGATACTCAGAATATTCCAGGGTTGTTACCTGAAGCTGTAGGGGTTTGTTAGCATCCCCGGCTGGTGGCGGGACTTGGTGAACCACCGTTTCAAACAGTGGCTGCATATCCGTGCCTTGGGCATCTAACTCTTCTTTGGCGGTGCCGTCTAACCCGGAGGCAAACAGATAGGGAAACTCACACTGATCCTCATCTGCCCCCAGCTCAACGAACAGGTCTAAAACTTTATTAACTGCGCCGTAGGGATCTGCCTGGGGACGGTCAATTTTATTAACCACCACGATAGGGCGAAGTCCTTTCTCTAGGGCTTTTTTCAGTACAAACCGCGTCTGGGGCATGGGTCCTTCGTTGGCATCGACAATTAACAGACAGCCATCCACCATGCCGAGGACACGTTCGACTTCGCCACCAAAGTCAGCATGACCAGGAGTATCTACTATATTGATGAGATTATCTTGGTAGCGAACTGCTGTATTTTTGGATAAGATGGTGATTCCTCGTTCCCGCTCTAGGGAATTCGTATCCATGACGCATTCGGGAACTTCTTCCCCTTGACGGAAAATGCCAGATTGTTTCAGCAGGGCATCAACCAAGGTGGTTTTACCGTGATCGACGTGGGCAATGATAGCAACGTTACGAATGGAAAGCGTCATTAGGACTTCTCGGGGAATGTTTTGAATATTTGTTAATAATTTTAGCTTACTTTGGTTTTCACTCCTAGGCTTAGGAACCCCTAGATTTTAAGAACCGCCAAGACGCAAAGGGCGCAAAGTTGGTCTAATTAATAAAAACCCGCCTACCATACGCCCAATATAAACGCGATCGCTTTCATCACTCATCAGTTAAGGTTGGGACACAGCAATCTCAATCTAGCTATCAGGGATGAGTTCAACCAAAGGGAGGTTTTTAGCGTGTCCAAAGAGAGTGCCGCTCAATTTCTCAAGGATGCCACTTGGGATGTGGATTTGCGAGAGCAATTCAACGCAGTTGCTAAGCCAGAAGAGTTTATCAAAGTAGCATCGCAATTGGGCTATACTTTTACCACCGAAGAACTCAAGGCTGTAGTCCACGAACACAGTCAAGGAATACAAACCAGAAGAAGTACTGGCATCTGGTCATGGCTGCGTCGTGTCAACTGGATCTAAGAGGAAGCCCCCAGAACTTTTGCATGGAGATGGGAAGGGAGTCGAGATCAAAAAAGCTAGCGCGTATCCTGGAACCATTTAGCTTGGGTAAGCGAGAAGCCCCACACTATAATTTCTAATAAGCGTGTAGGTGAAGCGCGAACTTTTTTGCTAGAATAATGATGTAGGTAAAATTAAAGTTAAATGCTGAGAAGCAGCCTACATTTAAACAATCTAGTCTGCTGTGGGGCATCAAGTGGACTCTAAACTAAAGCCTACTTTATCTCCGAAGCGCGATTCTGGAGTTGGTAGGAACCCCACACTGAATCATAGATTACAGTCTGGGAGATGTCACCTTCTCTTGAGAGGCAAGCGAATAGTAAAGGTAGTGCCTTTACCTGGCTGGCTTTGCAAGTGGATACTGCCTTGATGAGCCTGAGCGATCGCAGCTGCAATTGGTAATCCCAAACCAAACCCACCCGTTATTCGTGAGCGATCACTATTCACCCGATAGAAGCGATCAAAGATGCGCGTTTGCTGCATGGGAGCAATACCAATGCCTGTATCTTGGATGGCAATCAGCGCTTCCTGCTGGTAGCGATCCAGAGTAAGGTTAACTTTGCCATCGGCAGCAGTGTATTGAATCCCATTGGTGACTAAGTTTGTAAGCAGACGATAGAGCTGCTGTTCATTTCCCATCACCTCTAGAGATTGCTGCACTCGAATATCGGTAATCAGCTTTACCCCGGCTGCCATCGCCAGCGGAGCTAATTCTTCTGCAACATCGCTGACGATATCGTGGAGAGAAACGCGATCGCTGTGACTGTATTGGTTTTGTCGACTCAGCCATCCCCGTCGCTCCATGCGGGACAGCAGCACTAGGGAATCAACTAACTGAGATAACCGCTGATCTTAGCGTTTGACAACTTGTAAGGTTTCTCGTGCCTCCGAGTCGCTCAATTGAGATATCCGCAGGGTTGATTCAATCGTGGCTTGAATTGCTGCTAGGGGTGTGCGTAACTCGTGGGCAGCATCTCCAGTGAACTGTTGGATTTGTCGATAGGAGTCATAGATAGGTTGCATGGCAAGTTTGGCTAACCACCAGCTCGATGCACCCACCAACAGCATGGTAATCGATAATCCCAGCAACATAATCCCTCTGATCGCCGTTAAATTATCCTCAATGTCTTCAAGGGAGTGTCCCACCTGGAGATAGCCCCAGCGACGATTATCTTGAATATGCAACCATAAAGAGATTTGGCGGTAATGTATTCCTTTGTCGCTTGTAAGCGTCTGCCATCGTTGTTGGGGACGAAGTAACGGCAATCCTTCTGGCAATTGTTCACTGAAAGCAACTACCTCTCCGGAGCGATCCACTCAACGCAGATAGTAGCTGTCTTTACGGATTTCACTGACGCGATGACGCTCTAAATCCGTCCTCTGGATAGGGCAGTGGATTGCTTTTAAACAAAGGTTGGGTAAAACTTCTTGAGCCACGGGGGTTAGCTGTCCTGGTTGCTTTAGCACTGGTTCCAGGCTGTCATGCAGCGTTCCGGCAACCGACTTGACTTCGCTGTCTATGTTCACTCGATGGGCACGGACAATTGCTTCGTAAACTCCCAACCCGCATAGGCTCAGAATTACTCCCATAATACCTGTATACCAACTCGCTAGCCACCAACGCCTGCACCGAAACAGTCGATTTTCACTCACCAGTCAACGTCGCTTCGCTCCAATTCAAAGTTAAAAGTAATGAAGGCGAAAGGCGAATGGCTAAAGGCAAAAGTGTCGCATGCCACCTCTTCTAATGAGTGCCCTTTGCCTCTTGCATTGGGTTCCTTCGTTCAAAATTTAATTTTTAATTTCTAATTTTTAATTGTTAGGCGATATCCTAAGCAATAGACAGTTTCAAGGAAATGATCGCAACCAAATTGAGCCAGTTTTCGTCGCAGTAGGCGCATTTGCGCTACCACCACATTACTAGTGGGTTCTATCCCGACTTCCCAAAGCTGATCCAAAATCTGATCGCGAGTAACAATTTGGTTGGGATGCCTCATCATATACTCCAGCAACTGGAACTCTTTAGCAGTCAGGGGAATCACTTGCTGCTGCTCAGTGGCATCTTGAATCCAAACCTGATTAGTGCTGTAATTTAAGGTGAGGCTACCAAGGTGAAATTGCTGAGTTTGCGACTGAGGTGATCGCCGCTGCAGTGCCCGCAGTCGCGCTAGGAATTCTTCTGTGCCAAAAGGCTTCACCAGATAGTCGTCCGCCCCCGCATCTAGCCCAGCCACCTTATCTGCCTGAGTGTCTTTCACCGTCAGCATCAAAATGGGAACGGAATTATTTTGCGATCGCAACTTCCTTACCAGTTCCAATCCTGACAATTCTGGTAACAACCAGTCAAAAATGACTAGGGTGTATTTTGTCCACTGGCTTTCTAAATAGTCCCATGCTTGGGCACCATCTAAAACTCAGTCAACGATATACGCCTCTTGATTCAAAATCCGCTTAATGGCGGCACCTAAACTGGCTCATCTTCGACTAGCAACACTCGCATAGCAATCTACTAGAATCCATTCCCCATTCTTTGGCTAGAAGTAACCCTAATCATTGCAGTAGCTGCTGCGATCGCACGTGTTTCATGGTGAGATGGTGTTCCTGCAATCGGGAGAACAGCTTTTTTTATAAACTTTAACAAAAACTTGTCAATAGTAAGGCAAGCTGAACAGTTAATAATGAAAAGATTGATCGTTTATCCGCGCTTTTTACATAGTAGGAAAACCAATTAAGTACGTGATATTAAAACTTGACTCTTCTGATTTCAATTTTCCAAACTCCCAGTTATAATTTTCGCTGTTTATTTCCGATGTAAGCTGCTGCAATTCTTCGGGAGAGTAGGTTCTCAGATGCGAAACGAGTGCATCCCAGCAATAAGCTAGAGGCGCAATAGGAATTACGTAAGTCCAAAACAGTCTACTCCATTTAAATGGGCGAATGAAGGGGGTTTGTAGGAATACTATCAAGGGCGCAAATAAGATAATTTTTATTACATTCGATATAGTTCTTTCGGTGAACTCAAATATCCCTATAGGTGCCTCCTTGTCTACAGCATCTTGTAGTATTTTTTTGGCAGCTTCCGGTGGGAAATGGTGAAAGGAGGTGAAAAGCGATCGCAGCCCCTCGTACTCGGGGGGGACAGACGTAGCATCTATAGGGTCGGAGATATAATTAATACGATTATTTGATAGCTCGCGAATTCTCTCGAATCTTTCTATGTTAGGATATTTATCGGTTAATGTAACTGAAATACTATTTTTTTTGGATTCTAGCATTTCTTGAATTTGCAATACTGATCCAGAACTTCCAGAACCTAAATCAATAATTTGGTTGCAATTAGTTTTTTGCATCACCTCCTGAATTTTAGGGATGGCAGGTTGATAAACATTGAAAGCTGTTAACTGGTATTGAAGTAAGTCAGTAATTAGACTGCGAAGTTGGCTGGGGAACCAACTTTGATCTTCTAGTTCAAATAAATGAATACGCCCCATTTAAATATCTGATTTCTTTACAATCAAGCAAAAATTCAGAGATTACGCTGCTGTAAAACGACGGCGTTTGCTGGAGACCGTTGGTGAAATAACCGAGTTTGCACCTGCCATTGGTAAATCTAAAAATAGGAAGTAGAAAAGTTAGTATTATAGTCGCCCACCTCGTACCAAATGACAGGACAAGGCACTCCACTACATAAATTATACATAGTCAAGCTTACTTGCAGCACTGAATAGAATGGACTAGCTTTTAAACTTCCTATTTATATATTGACACTCCTGTTTATATATTGGCACTCCAAAATGAAATCAGGATGAAATCCCATCACGCAGAGCAAGTACAACCAGTCTTGTAAATGCTCTAGGGATATAAAGAAATTAGGTGATGAAGGGATTATAAGTAGGGGCGCATGTCGGGATTGGCTGGGTCGTTTTCCTTACCAGTTCTGTACTATTTTACAACCTGATTACAAACGCTTGAAAACTGGTCTAACCAAACCACTGATATTAAATACCCCGAGTCAAATAACTCGGGGCATTTAAACGCTTTCCAGTATCTCTAGAAAGTGGTCAGAAGTGCTAACGCGATCGCCAAATTACTGACAATTACATCATCACTTCCTCGCCACCAGCGAAGGAGTTGTTACCACTACCAAGAGAGTCGTCGGCTTTGGCTGTACTGCCACCTGTGAGGGGATTGCCACTATCCCCTAGGGAGCTATCACTGCCTTGTAGGGAGCTTCCGCTAGCTAAGGAGTTGCCACCTGAAAAATCGTACTCGTATTCGTAACCTTCATCAGGTGCGTTAGCATCCCCTTGGGAGCTTTGACCGCCACCACCGAAGGGACTGTTGCCGCCTCCTCCCATG
This sequence comes from Cyanobacteria bacterium QS_4_48_99, assembly GCA_003021505.1. Classification (GTDB taxonomy): domain Bacteria; phylum Cyanobacteriota; class Cyanobacteriia; order Cyanobacteriales; family Rubidibacteraceae; genus QS-4-48-99. Next base: position 12,587 of record PXPT01000045.1, read on the forward strand.
GAGCTTTGACCGCCACCACTGAAGGGATTGCTGCCGCCTCCTCCCATGGAGTTACCGCTCCCCCTGTAGGATCCATAGTCGCCAGAACTCCCGGTTGCGTTGCCTCCTGCTAAGGAGCTGCCGCCGCCACTGATCGGGCTACTACCGCTCCCGAGGGAGCTTTGACCGCCGCCACCGATAGGGCTACTGCCGCCACTTGCGATGGGATTGTTGCCTCCTCCGAGGGAGTTACCACTACCTCTGTAGGAGGTATCACCCGAACGCTCGTATTCGTAGTTGCTAGAACTCCCGTTTGCGTTGCCTCCTGCTAAGGAGCTGCCGCCGCCATCGATAGGGCTACTACCGCTGTCCCCCATAGGGCTACTACCGCTCCCGAGGGAGCTGCCGCCACTTGTGAGGGGATTACTATTATCTTCAGCCATTGTTTTCCTCTAAATACTGCTAGAAACCTCTCAAGAGAGCTAATTTTTTGCCATTGAAAGAGTAGCTAGTGCAAACATAAAAATGTCTGCATTTCTGTTTTAAGTCGTTGGCAAAAAATGGAAATTCAAAAATTAGCTCTACTTATAAAATTGATGTTCTGTTTGGTAACTACTCATTTTTTACACTAGCTACTCAGCATATTTAGTATGTTGAAATTAAAGTTAAATCCTGTACATATTGTGTTTAATTTACGTATTATTTGCTCGAAGTAAGTTGCAGCATACTCTGCCATCAAAAAAGACATGGAGCCCAAGTTTGGTCAAGATGCTTTTTGGGCGGGCAATAAGCGCTGCTACATCGCGCTTCGTCATCTGTTTTAGTATGCCTTTCGTTCCATGGTGGATTATTTACCGAGATAACAGTTCTTGTTCTACTACTTGTTTAAAAGGTTCTCTATAAAATAAATATGAAATTGGGATGAAATATTCATAAAAACTCAAATTCTACCTCATATCGCAAAAAAGTGAAATTGGGATGAAATGATCGCCATAATTAGAAAAAATTTTTTCCTGGTTGATATACCTCATCGGATAGATGCGATCGCCTAAAGTAAATTTATGTAATTGAAGAGTGTTGAGATGTGATTACTATTGCCGACAAATAGCTACGGCAATGGCATAAGTCATGCCAATTCGCAAGCTGCTTCGACTGTGGTGTAGGAGTTTGCGATCGCGCCTGCTCTGTTTGCTTCACATTTTTTGACACCTCCTGGTTGACTCTCCAGCTAACTAGAGACATTAGCCTAAACCTGAAGTTACCTACCAAAAGGTGAAAACAATGCCGATACAACAACTCTCACTCAATGAAACAGCTCAAGAGATGCAGCCGTGCATTCAAAACTGCTTGGACTGCCACAGCATTTGCTTGAGTACAGTTACATACTGCTTACAGAAAGGTGGTCAGCACGCGGAAGCTGCCCACATTCGGTTAATGCTCGACTGCGCTGAAATTTGTCAGACAAGCGCCAACTTTATGCTCAAGGGCTCTGAGTTCCACGGACGTACTTGCGGCGTTTGTGGTGAGATCTGCGAGCGCTGCGCTCAGGATTGCGATCGCATGGGTGATGACGCTCAAATGAAAGCTTGCGCTGAAATGTGCCGCCAATGTGCTTCCACCTGCAAGCAAATGGCTACAGCAATGGCGTAAGTCATCTTCCGGTTTGATTCACATCTCTTGACACGCCATGTTTGTGTCTCCATTTAACTGAGACACTCTTCTAAACCTCTAGTAAGTAAGGAGAATTCTCATGCTTCACCAAATTTCTCAATCGAGTGTCGATATTGCGACTCATTGTGCCTAGGAATGCGAACACTGTGCCGATCAGTGTTATGGCAGCTCCCACATGGCAGAATGTGGTCGTATTGCCCGAGATAGCGCTGAAATTTGCTGGGCGATCGCCGGTTTCATGAATCGGAGTTCGCGCTTTATTCCTTCTCTAGTTAGCTCCTGCGTCGAAATCTGTGAAGCTTGCGCCAACGAGTGTGAAAAGCACGATGCCGAACACTGCCGCAAGTGTGCAGAAGCTTGTCGGCGTGCGGCGGAAGAGTTCCGCAAGATCTCGGAGGTTGCCGCTGCAAGAACTTAGTAGAGGCAAAGATTGAAGAGGCGATCGCGCCTTCACTCCCATCTTGCACTACCCCCCTTGATCCCCCTTATTAAGGGGGAAAACGCTGCTCCCTCCCCTCGCTAGTCAACAAATAGATTTAGGGTAATGGCAAATGGCACGCTCAAGTAGTCAGCAAAGACAGACAACTCACAACCAAGACGGACACGAACCTCAACACCAAGATCAGGGAAACGGAGGAAACGGAGGAAACGGCGGACACGACGATCATAGTGGGCACGATCCAGCAATCTTCCAACGGCGCTTTTTCATATGCCTGGTTTTAACACTTCCCATCCTTTATTTTTCAGTTCAGCTTCAACAATGGTTTGGTTACAAAGCCATTCAGTTTCCTGGCTCGAGTTGGATTAACCCCATTTTAGGAATTTTCATTTATTTCTACGGGGGCTGGGTTTTCCTCAAAGGCGCATGGCACGAACTGCAAAGCCAAATCGGGATGATGACCCTGGTTGCCCTGGCGATTACCGTTGCCTTCGTCTACAGTATTGCAGTTTCGCTGGGGCTATCCGGCAGACCTTTCTATTGGGAACTCGCCACCCTGGTTGATGTCATGCTGTTGGGACACTGGATCGAGATGGCTTCGGTTCAAGGGGCAAGTAAGGCACTAGAAGAACTCACGGAGTTGGTTCCTTCCAATGCCCACAGGTTGCGGAATGGGAGAGTAGAAGATGTGCCAGTGAGCGATATTGAAGCCGAAGATCTCATCCTAATCCGCCCAGGCGAACAAATTCCCAATGATGGTGTGGTGATCGAAGGTGACTCCCAGGTGGATGAGTCCTTTCTCACGGGGGAATCTCGCCCTGTTCCCAAGCAAGAAGAAGATGAAGTCGTGGCGGGTTCGGTTAATGGTGAGGGTTCGATCCAAGTGGAAGTTACCCGTACCGGGGAAGAAACCACGATTAATCAAATGGTGCGTTTAGTGGAAGAAGCCCAATCTTCCCGGAGTGGTTATCAAGTCTTGGCTGATAAGGCAGCATTCTGGTTAACCCTAGTGGCGATCACAGCGGGCACGTTAACCTTTGTCGTCTGGTTGCCTTTGCGTGACCTCCTATTTGCCATCAATCGCAGCGTTACCGTATTAGTGATCACCTGTCCTCATGCCTTGGGTTTAGCCATTCCCCTAGTGATTGTTAGTGCCACGGCTATTGCCGCCAAAAATGGCATTCTAGTACGCAATCGGGATTCCTTGGAACGGGCAAAAGATATCAAAATTATGGCGTTTGATAAGACAGGAACGCTTACCGAAGGTCACTTTGGTGTCCAGAGAATTTATGCAGAAGGTTTAGAAGAAACAGAAGCGCTTGCCATCGCTGCTGCCCTAGAAACCTCCTCCGAACATCCCCTTGCCAAGGCAGTCGTAGAAGCAGCCCAGAACCAGAATCTCAACTCTCCCCAAATGAGTGATTTTCAGACGGTGACAGGCAGAGGTGTCCAAGGGAAGGTGAACGGGAAAACGTATCGAATTGGACGTTCTGAGTGGGCGAAAGAGGAGAACATTGAAATACCTCAATCCCTCCAGGAAGGTTTGGATAAGGCGGATGAACGCGGGGAAAGTGCGATTGTCTTAATGGAACCAGAACGGGCAGTTGCCGTAATTGCGATGGCTGACCAAGTACGCGATCGCGCGCGCGAAGCGGTTAATCAATTGCAAGCAGCGGGCAGACAAGTAGTGATGATTACAGGCGATGCTGAAGCGGTTGCCAAGTCTGTCGCTGCTGATTTGGGGATTGATCGCTATTATGCCCGCGTTATGCCTGAGGATAAGGTCAACACGATTAAAACACTCAAACAGGAAGGACCAACGGCGTTTGTTGGCGATGGGATTAACGATGCCGCTGCCTTGCTAGAAGCAAATATGGGCATTGCCATTGGTGCAGGAACGAATGTAGCAATTGAATCGGCGGACTTGGTGCTAATTGAAGATGATCCCCTCGATGCTGTAATTGCCTTGAAGTTGGCACAGAAAACCTACGGCAAGATGATTGAAAACCTCTTCTGGGCGACAGGTTACAACGTCATTGGTATTCCCCTAGCGGCTGGAGTAGCTGCTGCCTGGGGGATCCTCGTCTCTCCGGCAGTGGGGGCATTATTAATGAGCCTTTCGACAGTAATTGTGGCGATCAATGCGATGCTGTTGCGTCGTGCAAAGTTGGCTTAGATCAATGGCACGAAGATAAGAGCTAATGTTGCAGACAGACGCGGGGACGCGGGTACAGGGAGACGCGGGCAATGAAGTGAGAGCGTTAGTGCGTGAGGGTGTGAGAGCGTTAGGGAAGCAGGGGAGCTGGGGAAGCTGGAGAAGCTGGGAAAGCTGGGGAAGCAGTGAGCGCGTGAGAGCGTGACAGAATTGGAAATAGGAATAAATTTTTCGAGTAAACAAGCCAATTTACCTCCTCACTCCTCACGCCTCACCTCTTTTACTCGGAACTCCTCACTCCTCACTCCTCACTTTTCCCTCTCCGCGTCAATCTTTACTAATCAAGCTTAACAAGCGTGCCATTGGGCTTAGATCGGACGAAATTTCATCCTAATTTAATTTTTGCCTGCTACACCTGAAGGTGAATTGCAAGTATGAAAAATGAAAAATTGGATATCTTCTAAAAATCGACGGCAGTTCCTGAAATACATGGTGGCAGAACGGGAAGTCTTGCTATGGGATGGCTGTTTCCCCGCAGTGGAGAGACTCGTGAAGCTAATTTAGAAAGCTTCTGCGCTTCGTATCCCTACAACTCGCGCTGCGAAGATTATCTCTCTCAGGCGGGCGTCATAGCTGTTAACAGTCAGGGCAATCCCGTTGCGCCGTCGCAAGTTTTAGCTAATGCTCAACCCGGAAATCCCGTGCCAGTACAAGGGTTATCAAATACTACTTATCTGGTAATTAAGGAGGGACCCGAAATTGCTCGATATGGCATTAGTCCTGTTTGTCCACACCAAGGATGCATCGTGGATTGGAAGCCACAGCAAGATCGCTTCGTGTGTCCTTGTCATGGCTCTGAGTTTGATGCCCAAGGGCGAGTGGAAGAGGGTCCAGCCATCAATCCCTTGCCTCTGGTGACGGTAGTAGCGAAGGACAATCGAATCCGTCTGTTAAAGCGCGAGAACTCCGAGACAAACTTCGATCCTCGCAATCAGAACTACTCATGAACTCTCGGACTAACCATTCAGCTCATCAAACAGTAATTCTCGGTGGCGGTTTTGCCGAACTCTTCACAGCCATCCACTTGAGCAAAAAGGGATATTCCCAGCCAGTCGTACTGATTGACACAGAAGAGCGCTTCACTTTTAAGCCCTTGCTCTATGAACTGCTCAGTGAGGAGTTAAGTAGAAACCAAGTTTTGCCTCCCTTTGAGAAACTGTTGCATGGGAGTGGTGTGAAGTTTGTGCAAGATCAGGTGCAAGCAATTGACCTGCCGAATCGAGGAGTAGAACTTGCTAAAGGCGGACGCTATGCCTATAACCATTTAGTGTTGGCTTTGGGCAGTGTCGCTGGTGATTTCGGAATTGAAGGGGTGAACGAGAATACATTTCCCTTCCGTAGCGGCAAAAATGCGATCGCGCTCAAAAACCATCTCCGTAGCGGCAAAAATGCGATCGCGCTCAAAAACCATCTACGAAACCGTCTCAAGCAAGCAACCCGGACACCAGATCCTCAGCAACGCCGTTATTTGCTTACTGTCGCGGTGATCGGTGCCGGACCAGCAGGTGTGGAATTGGCAGCCACTCTGGGGGATTTACTACCCCACTGGTACAGCGAAATGGGTGGCAACCCGGAAGAAATTCGCCTGGTGCTGATGAATCGAGGCTCCCAAATCCTCAAGGGGGATATTAATCGCCACATGCGCCCATCTGCCCGAACTGCCTTGAAAAAGCGCAGCGTGCCAGTGGAATTTCTCTTGGGGGCTTCTGTCAGTGCCTTTACTCCGCAGCGGGTGTAGTTTAAGCGCAATAATCAAAATGAGTCTCTAGAAGCTGCAACCATGGTTTGGACAACAGGAACGACGACTCATCCGCTGATTCAATCCTTGCCGATTCCCCCATCACACTGCAAAAAGGGAGGTCGTCTGCTGGTTACTCCCACGCTGCGATTACCTCATTTCCCCGAAGTTTTTGCGGCTGGAGATTGTGCCGCCGATTTGCAAAACCCGCAAATTTTGCCCCCTAATGCCCAGGTTGCCTATCAGCAAGGAGAAGCGATCGCTGGCAATCTGCTCGCCATTTCCCAAGGGAAGCCGCCTACCTCTGCGGAAGTGCATCTACGCGGGTCACTTCTCAAACTCGGATTGGGCGTGGCTAGAGCAAACTTGTTTGAGAACTTTGTGGTGACAGGCAAAGCTGCTCACCTGATGCGTCTAGGCATTTATCTTACCCTATTACCCAATCTAGCTCACCATCTCGAAGCTACCACTCAATGGCTAAATAACGAGAGCTTTAATCTTTTCAGCAATTCTGCTTGCGAGCAAAAACAATGTTGTCGGTGGGTTGGCGGGATAGGGGTAGTTGTTGCGTTGTTAGGGATGGGTTGGTGGTTTGCTCGTAGAGCGAATCGTCCCGCCCAAACAATTTCGTAGCGTTTGACACCAAGCCTGCTTGCAAAGTTTATGCGAGGATTCACACTCAATACAAAGAGGTAAAAACTGATGGACTTAAGTTGGGCACACGTACATCTGATTTTCAATCACTTCCCAATCATAGGGGCTATACTTGGTTTTTTACTACTGGGTTATGCTGCCCTCACTAAAAGTGAACAAGTGAAGCAGGCAAGTTATTGGGGCTTCATCTTCATTGCGCTAACTACGATCCTGGCATATTTTGCAGGCACGCAAGCAGCAGCAGCGGTTAGTGATGTTCCTAATGTCGCAGGGATTCATCAACATAAACAAGTCGCGCAGCAGTCCCTAATTGCTCTAGAGATCTTAGGAGTATTGAGCATAGGAGGTTTATTTCTTTTTCGAGGTGCAAAAAAAACGCCGAGTTGGTTCACTATCACTATGTTGATCGTTACCTTGGCTGCTGCTGTTCTGGCATCGTGGGCAGGAATTCTTGGAGGAAAAATTAGGCACACCGAAATTCGAGGAGAGTTAGATTTTTTAGCGCCAGTGGAAGCAGAAGAGGGAGGACACAGCCACGGAGGTTCGGGAAGTGAGCAGGGACACTCAGAGGGAACTGGCTCTTCTCAACCTTCCTCGATGGAACAGGGAACTGGCTCTTCTCAACCTTCCTCTACTGAGCAGGGAAACTCAGAGGGATCTGGGGACTCTCATGAGCATTCTCATTAAGGAAATAGTTGTTCATTTCGCCAGGCGTTAAAAACTCCTACTGCAACATTCAAGTCGGTATCGTTCATCACTACTGCTGTGGTTAGAAATGTGAAATTGCAGGTTTACTCTCCATCGACTGGAGACTTTATTATAAATTTCAACAACCTCGAAATGCTGAATTTTCACTCATCCCATCAGGCTATACAAATACAGCAGTTTTCGACGACCTGAGGTACACCTTGGCGCGAAACTGGGAAAGGGGGAAAGGGAAAAGGGGAAATTCCTTTAATCCTTACCCAAAACCTTTAACCTACTTTCGGATTTCGCTGTACTTCCCACTCGATGCTTGCCCGCTGTAAGTGTAGCCGTTTGCAACAGGTTATCTGTGGCGCGAAAGTAATTCAAATAGGAGGAAAGACCGATGGCAGCTTTTATAGAAACATTGCGAGCAATTATTTCAAACCCGGTGTTGCTTTCCATCTGGGCAGCGCTGGTGGTGCTATCCCTGTGGTATGTAACCCGAGACTTGACTCGAAAAAATACGGGTCTAATGCCACTAATGAAAGTGGTTTGGTTTCTGATTGTCCTCTACTCAGGACCGATTGGTCTGGCAGTATACCGATATTCTGGTCGCAAGCAGATTCCTCAGGATTCGTTATGGCGCAGAACGTTTCGTTCCGATGCCCACTGCTACTCCGGCTGCGGACTCGGCGAGATTATCGGTGTGACGCTTACGGTGGGCTTGCTGGGACTCAGTAATCTCTGGGTTGCCCTGATCACGTTCGCCTGCGCTTACATAATCGGCTTCTCACTCACTATTGGTCCCCTCCTTCAAGGTGGCGAGAGTCTCACTAGCGCCATATCGGATTCCTTTTGGGGCGAAACCGCTAGCATCACGGGAATGGAGGTTGCGGCGATTGGGGTTGACCTGTGGTTGGCGGGGGATGCCAGGATGGGTAATTTGCTATTCTGGGGTTCGTTGATCGTTTCGCTTATCGTCGGGTTTTTCATAGCTGATCCCATCAACGCGCTTCTGATTCGGTTTGGCGTGAAAGAAGGAATGATGAATCCCCGATATACATAGCTGTAGGGGCTAGATGGAATTTTGTATGTGGCAGGTTAGGCTGTTACAGCCTAAGCGCTACTAGCTATTAGCGCACTAGAAGCTCGAAGCTGGGAGCTATTATTTCCCTCTGCCTTCTGCCTTATTGGTTTTCAAGCAAGACCCACGCTCTTTAGACGTGGGATGTAACGTGGTTAGCTTTAGCTAAGGTGATTTAATTAGACAGTATGCAAAAGATAAGATAATAATGAAAACATAATAAATCTTACTTACCAAGATAAGCTTGAGCCCACTAAGGCACAGAGCCAGACAATGAGCGACTGGTTAGAAACTAGTCGTAAGGTCTGGAACTATGCCCTTGATGAGCGCAAGGATTGGTACAAGTCAAGATCGTGTCGGATAGACGCTTGCTCGATTAGGAGTGAGTATGTAATCCCTGCTGATACCCAACGTCCGAGTTACGTTAACCAGGCTAAAGCACTAACCGAAACTAAAAAGGCTAACCCAGACTTCAAGGCTGTCCAGTCTGCTGTACTGCAACAGGTACTCAAGCGACTAGAACACGCTTTCACTTCTATGTGGGAGCGTGGTTTCGGCTTTCCACGGTTTAAGAAGGCTGGACAATTCCGGTCGTTAACCTTTCCACAACTAGCAGACAACCCAGTGCAAGGGAATAGAATCAAAATTCCTAAAATTGGACTGGTCAAGGTTCGCTGGTCACGACCTATCCCAGACGGTTTTGTAGTCAAGCAAGCCCAAATGGTTAGGAAAGCTTCGGGCTGGTATGTGATGCTAACCCTACAGTGTGATGTTGACGTGCCATCGCCAACTGCTAAGGGTAATCCTATGGGGTTGGATGTTGGGCTTCAGTCTCTAGTAGCAACCTCTGACAAGGAGCTAATTCCAGCTCCTAAGTTTTTTTTAAGCCTCCCACGCAAGCTGCGATTGCTGCAAAAACGAGCCAGTAGAAAACAGAGGGGTTCAAGTAACTGGAAGAAGGCACAACACAGAGTTGCCAAACTACACGAGCATATAGCTAACTGTCGCCAGGATTTCTTCTACAAGCTTGCTCATCAGCTCTGTAATAGGGCAGGAATGATCTTCGTAGAAGACCTAAACTTTCTCGCTTGGGCAAAAGGACTCTTCTCGAAGCATATGCTAGATGCCAGCTTTGGGGAGTTCTTTAGGATACTGGAGTGGATTTGCTGGAAACGAGACGTATTGTTCCTTAAGGTAGATGCTTCTCACACTAGCCAAATATGCCCAGAATGCGGCACTCACACAGGTAAAAAGGAACTATCTCAACGAGTTCACAAATGCCATGAGTGTGGGCACGAAGGCGATAGAGACGTGGCAGCATCTCAAATCGTAGCTCAACGCGGGCTTGCAGCGGTGGGACATACCGTCAAGATGCTTGATAAGGGGTTAAGCGTAAGCTCCCCTACGACCCAAGAATTCCACGCGCTTTAAGCCGTGGGAGTGTCAATCATTAGGCTGATGCCACAAGTTGACCAATCATCACCGCTAGCGCCACTAACCCAAGGATAATCATCAATCCCGCAGGCATAAACTTGCCAGTCTTCCGTAGTCGGATGATGAAGACGATTACTAAAACTGCTGCTACCACTGTTGCCAGAACTACTCCCCAAGTTTGTCCCGACGCGCCGCCCAGGATAAGCAAGATGCCGCTGACAATCCCAGAAATCAACGAAATCTGAGTCCGAGCTTGAATATATCCGATTATGCCGCCAATAATGGCAATAATGCCATAGGCGATCGCTGCAATACTTCCTAAGTTCATTCCTGATTGCTCACTAACTGGACTTACCAATAATCGCAGAGTATCACTTTCGCTCGCATTCCCGTTGCGTAACCTCATGCCGATAGCGAAACATATCCTCCAGGCGCGAATTCACCCACCAACCAAGCAGAAACTCAGCAATTTCTCCCCCCGGTAAGGTATACTCAATCGCATCAGTTAGTCGGGTTTGCCCATTCTCCTCCCTAAATTGATGACGATGCACCCAAGACTGCATGGGACCATCGACTTGCTCATCTGTAAATTGCTGATATTGTTTGCATTCGGTGTGGCGGGCTTGCCAGGGTATAGGCAAAGGTCCCAGGAAAATGCGGAATTCTGAAATTGCACCAACTTCGAGTCCTCCCTCCCGGCGGATGACTTGAACAGGTTGCCAAGGAGGAGTTAGCAGTTCCAGGACGTCTGCTCGTTCGTGAAACTTCCAGACGACTTCAACTGGGGCAGCGATTAGGGTGGAATATTGGAAACGCATGAGCCCAATAATAATTCGTAATGCGTAATTCCGGGCGAACCGCCGGCTCGCCCCTACGAATTAACAATTACTAATTATTTTTATCATTCCTCACAGTCGCTATCAATTTCAATATCGAGAGTATCTTCGTCCACTCGCAGGTATAGCACATTGGGGCGGCAGCAGACTTGACAATCTTCGATATAAGACTGTTGCATCCCAGCACTAAGATCCACGAAGGTGGGATTTGATTCGCCACAAAAGGCACAGGAAAACTCAGTAGTGGTTTGCATTAATTTTTAATTGTGGTTGTTGCGTCCTCTAAGTGCTTGAGAAGAGTTTTTTGAGGAAGGGAGCTTTGCAAGTGACTCCAGGGTAAGACTTGCTCAGTTGACCAGTTAGTATGGACATAAAAATCGAGTTCTGGTAATTGTCCTTTCAGTTGTTTAAAGGCACGCTTGTAACTCCCCACAGAGTCGCCATAGTTTCGGGTGAGTTCTAATAATTTAGAAAGGCGGCGATCGCCTCTAGAAATTAATGCCTGAATCACTGACCAATTATAGCTTTCGGGTCGAAAATCAATGCCGCGCGATCGCAACTGTTTTTGCAAATACTTCAGTCGTTTGTTCCCTTCGGAATTCACACCAAACCACTGAAAAGGTGTATGAGCTTTCGGCACAAATGTCGAGCATCCTAAAGTCAAGCGTAACCCAGGAGCGGCTTTTTTTATCTCCTGCATCATTGCTACCGTCTGCTCGATATCGGCTTCTTCCTCACCGGGAACCCCTACCATACCGTAGAGTTTGACACCCTTTAATCCCCCTGCCTTGGCATTCACTGCCGCCTGGATAATCTCCTCGTTGTCCAGCTTTTTATTAATAATTTGCCGCAATCTTGGCGAACCACTTTCCACGGCAATGGTAATTGAGCGCGTATCTCGCTTACTCAGCGTTGTTGCCAACTTCTCTGTCACCGTATTTGTGCGTACCGAAGCCAGACTAAGCCGCACGTCGTCATATTGGGGTTGAGCGATGTGATCGAGTAACGCTTCAAACTCTGGGTGCTGCGTCACGGATGCCCCTAGTAAGCCGATGCGATTAGTGAACTTCAATCCCTGCTCAATCGCAGGAATCAAGGAGCCTTTTAAACTGGCAGTGCGAAAGGGGAGAGTGAGATAACTCGCCAAACAGAAACGGCACATTTCTGGGCAACTACGCACCACTTCCGCCATGTAAATGTTTTCCCAAGCTGCCTTCTCAGTTACCACTGTCGATGCTGAGAGAGTGTTGCCCCGGTAAGTTTGCTTTTCTACCTGAGCCGGAATTTCCGCATCCAAGGGCTTAATCGACTCAATCGCCCCATCTGGGCTGTAATAACTCACCTCATACAAACTCGGGACATAAACCCCCGGAACTTGAGTAAGCCGACGTAACTGTGTTTTTCTGGGGGCGTTTCTAACTTCCTTGTAAGCATCAACAAAGTTATCCAGCAGGTTTTCCCCGTCTCCCAACAAAATAATGTCGAAGAAATCCGCAAAGGGTTCTGGGTTAGCACTCAGTACAGAACCACCGCCGAAAACGAGGGGGTGGGGATCGCTACGTTCACCAGCACGAATGGGAATTTCTCGAGATTCGAGAAGATTAAGAATGTTGATGTAATCCAGTTCCCAGGAGACAGAAAAGCCCAAAATTTCAGGCGTGCGCGGCAGGGATTCGTGAATATCTGTAAACAGGCGACTCACCTGAAGATCCGAACGCATCGCCAAAGTTGCCCAGACAATTTGATAGCCCAGGCTAGTAATCCCCACACTATACTCGTTGGGAAAAGCAAAAATCGTCGGAATCGCGTCAACGTCAGCGGAAGCGGGGGTAAATAAGAGGCGTTCGCTGGAAAATACACTCAAAGCTTACTCGAAAATAGGCGGCATACCGGATTTGCATATTCCATTGTAAAAACTCTCTGTGTTCTTCTCTTTGTGTCCTTTGTTGGGGCGGTGCTCACAAGCTTCCCAAGGATTCCTCGGAAGACAAGGGCACGGGTGGCGAAGTACTTCGCCACCGTGAGGAGGGGCTGTGTAAGCCACCTGCGGGCGCACCTTGTAAGCCCCGTCTGTCCGTCGGCGCCTTGCGAACCGGCGGCTCGCCTGTGGTTCCTTCAATACCGATTATTGCTCACTCTATATCCAGTGGATCAACATCAATCGTCAGGCTCACCGATGCTGGGCATAGCTCACGCAGGGTATTTAAATCCGGTACATCTTCCTGCTGTAAGTGAGGCGCAAACTTAAGCAAAATCTGCCAGCGGAAGCGACGAGCAACACGCATAATACTAGCGGGTGCTGGTCCCAAAACTTCGTAGTCGGCAGCAGAACTAAAGCCCTCACAAGCGTCTGCTAACACTGCTGCTGTATGCTGCACCTCTGCACCATCCCAACCACTGAGCCGCAACAGGATTAAGCGTCCGTAGGGAGGATAATGCAATGCTGCCCGTTGCTCTAACTCTGCCTCTGTGAAGCGTTGATAGTCATGATGCTGCACTGCCTGAATCACGGGATGCTCTGGAGAATAAGTTTGAATAATAACTTGCGAGGGAGCATCCCCTCGACCCGCACGACCTGCCACCTGTGTTAAGGTTTGAAAGGCTCGCTCAGAGGCACGGTAATCGGAGCGATGGAGTAACCCATCTGCTGAAACAATTCCCACTAAGGTTACTCCAGCTAAATCTAGCCCTTTAGTAAGCATCTGAGTCCCCACTAATAAGTCAGCCTCCCCCTGAGCAAAGCGCGTTAGCAGCGCTCGGTGTGATCCCTTGGTGCGAGTGGTATCGCTATCGAAGCGGATTAGTCGCAGTTCGGGAAACTGCCGCTCTAATTCATGAACTACCCGCTGTGTGCCACTGCCGAAGTGTTTTAAGTAAGGAGAACCACAGGCGGGACATTCGCGCGGTTGTAGCTGGGTGTAATTGCAGTAGTGACACCGCAACAGCGGAGTTGCGCCTTGGTGGGTATAGTGATACGACAGGGAGACATCGCAGTGAGGACACTCCATGACATAGCCACAACTGCGGCAAGAGACGAAGGTGCTGTGTCCACGTCGGGGGATAAAGAGGATGCCCTGTTGGGGCGACCCGTCGGGTCGCCCGTACTGCTGTAGCTGTTGCAAAGCTGCTTGCAGGGAGCCGCTAAAAATGGAGCGATTGCCCGCTTGCAACTCCGATCGCATATCCACAACAGAGACAGGCGGCAGCGATCGCGCTTGGATTCGCTCAGGTAGGGAGAGATAGTGGGATGGGAGGACGGGGAGATGAGGGGAGTGCGGAGGGGAAAGGTTGGCTTGTTTCTCCTCTGCTCCCCCTACTTCCCTTGCCACCTCTACCCAACTCTCCAAAGAAGGCGTTGCTGAACCTAATACCATAGGACAGTTTTCTAATTCGGCACGCCATTTGGCAACAGTACGCGCATGATAAGTAGGGGCGCGTTGGCTTTGCTTGAAGCTAGTGTCGTGTTCTTCATCGAGTACGATTAAACCAAGCTGTGGGAGTGGTGCAAAGATCGCAGAGCGAGTGCCAATCACTACTTGTGGTTCGCCTGTAAGCATCTGCCGCCAGGTGTCGTAACGTTCGCCTTGGGAGAGGGCACTGTGATAAACGCAGACTTTGCTGCCAAAACGCGCGCGAAAACGATCAGTAAGTTGAGGCGTTAAACTGATTTCGGGGACGAGTACCAGGGCAGATTGTCCTTGTTCTAACTTCGGGGCGATCGCTTGTAAGTAAATCTCGGTTTTTCCTGAGCCTGTCACGCCATGCAGCAGCACTTGGGTAAATGCCGAATGACTGGTAATCACTTCTAGCGCTTCCGCTTGCGATGATGTTAGCGCTTTGGGGCGATCGCTGGTGGGGCTTGGTTCGGTTGCACGTCGCAGTACCTCCTGTTGTTGAATTACTACGCAACCCTTGCGTGCCAGCGCTTCCACAGTTGAGGAACTGGTACTACAAATTTGCAGTAATTGATTTTGCCACAGTTCCCCTCCCCGACGGCGCAATACTTCCAAGACTTCCCGTTGCCGTGGAGTTAAATCGGGCGCATCCGCCACCAACGCCACCGCTTTCTGTTGCTTCGGGCGTGCGGGTTTGGGAGGTTCAAGATAACTTTCCACCCAGCCGCGCTTGAGTAATGCTTGGATTCCTCGCCTTGCCCCTTGAAGTTGACGTTGGAGATACTGAGCGCTGTAATCCCCGGCTGGTTGCGATTGTAGGAGTTGAAGCACTGCCCCCGCGCTAGCCTCACAAAAGGCTTGTGCCCCTTCAGGAATTGCCTCAGGCTTCAGGCGAATCCGACGCTGCGATCGCCCTAGTAACCCAGGCGGCAGTGCTACCCTGATTACCGCCATTAGTGGCGTACAGTAGTATCGAGCCACGCGATCAAGCAACTGCCAGTAAAAGCTGGGAAAGAATTTCGACGCAATCACTTCCCCAACCGTTTTAATGCTAGTGGGATCTAAATCAGCCGGGGGCGAAGCCAGCAGGCGAATCACAATTCCACCCTTGAGCTGCCCGCCAAATGGCACACTTAAAATATCTCCTGGCTGCACCGAAAAATTATGGGGCAACCGATAAGTATATAATCCCTGTACACCAGGACAATCCACCAGCACTTCCACCCATTGCTTGGAAGAGGAACTCGATT
This sequence comes from Cyanobacteria bacterium QS_4_48_99, assembly GCA_003021505.1. GTDB lineage: Bacteria > Cyanobacteriota > Cyanobacteriia > Cyanobacteriales > Rubidibacteraceae > QS-4-48-99. The sequence goes on from PXPT01000045.1 coordinate 27,969, forward strand.
GGTAAGCTGCTCCGGGTTCGGCTAAGACTAGACCACAAGCGTAATGGGACATCATTTACCAAGATACCAATAAACGTAACTATACATAAATTACACCTCTGAGCGCCACTTATTCCAGCGAGCAATCTGGGACAGAAATCTTTCTCCTAACTGCTGGAAGATAACCTAAATTTGCCTAAGTCTTGACTAATTTATCACCATTGGTAGATTGGAAACTCCCTTATGTATGAGATGCTATTCCCATAGCAAACCCAATGGGGAGGAATGTTTGTTGAGTAAGCTATCTAGCAGCTATGTGTTTCGCTGGCTTGGTCGAATTTAGGAACTTTTAATCCGATTTTGATTAGCATTGATGTAATCAGTAACCTTCCCAATAGCTAATAACATACATCAGCGTAGACTTTGTATCTAAACTAACTAATAGCAGAGAAACTGCTGTTAATGTTATAGGTGATTTTCTATACTTTCAAAACCAAAAAGCTGGAGTTTTCAACAGTGTAGAGACAGCAACTTAATTACTTCGCGGTTACAATGACACCACAAGCCTTTAAATAAGAGAGATTAATTTATTCATCTAAACTCATAAACAAACAAACGCGAATGGGTGCGAGTCATATTTCCTCTCTCTTTAACTGTACGATAACTAATCTTCAATTCAGATAAACCTATGAATGTTGCGGAATTTAATCAAAACAATAATTCCAACTCCATAACGTATACAAATTCGCCAGACTACAGCGAAGCTACTCTGGAAGAAGTAGAATCAAAGCTAGTCGATGTTGCCTTATCAGGACAATCCGAAAATTTAGCGGAACTCCACCCATCTGGATACAACAAAACTGAAACGGATGATACAGTCGGCGCATTTTTCAAAGAAATGGCACGCCATCCGCTGCTCAACCCAGAAGAAGAGGTGGAATTAGCGCATCGGGTTAAATTTTTCATGGATGTGGAGCGACATCGCAAAAGCCTGAGAGACACCCTCGAGTGCGAACCAACGAAGGCAGAGTTGGCTCAAGCCTTTTTCCTAACAGAATCCCAGCTAGAAAATCATCTCTATAATGGGAAAATAGCGAAACGAAGAATGATTCGCTCTAACTTGCGGCTGGTAGTCTCGATAGCGAAACGCTACCTCAACCGAGGCGTTCCTTTCTTGGATTTGATTCAGGAAGGTGCAATTGGCTTAAATCGCGCTGCGGAAAAGTTTGACCCTAACAAAGGATACAAGTTTTCCACCTATGCCTACTGGTGGATTCGTCAGGCAATTACCCGCACCATTGCCAACGATTCTCGCACCATTCGCCTGCCGATTCACATGGTTGAGAAGCTCAACAAGCTTAAAAAAGCGCAGCGCAGTCTCAAGCAGAATTTGCAGCGCAATCCTAATGAGGCGGAACTTGCTGAGGAGTTGGATATTTCCCTGCCTCAGTTGCGCCAACTGCTCCAGTTGCGAAGACAATCGCTTTCTCTTAACCACCGGGTTGGTAAAGGAGAAGACACCGAACTGGTAGAACTGCTCGAAGACAAGGAACTACAGTTGCCCGAGCAGCAGATGAACGAAGCGATGATGAATCAGGAAATCTCGAAGGTACTGAGTGAGGTTCTGAGCAAACGGGAAAAAGACGTAATTGCTTTGCGCTTCGGGTTAAACGCCAGTCAGCCCTATACCCTGGAACAAGTGGGAGCAACATTGAATCTTTCCCGCGAGCGAGTGCGTCAGATTCAAAGCAAAGCCATGCGCAAACTCCGCCGCCCTCAAGTTACCCAACGCCTCAAGGGCTGGTTGAATTAATGGAAAGTTAAAGATTGTAAACACACAAGAGACTGCAGCAACTATAAAGCTAAAAAGTCTAAGAGACAACATACAATCTTTATAAGTTTTAGTCTAGCTTAAACATCTACCTTGCCACACCGACTACTTTTGTCGGTGCTTTTTCAATTCTATCTAACGACTCGAAGAGCGGATGAATTCGCTGTTGATAAAATCTAGCAAAGATAAATGGCTCCTAATTTGAAAATGAAGGCAAAGGGCAAATAGCAAATGGCCAAAGCGATTAGCCTTATTTGGCGTTAGCTTCGTTCAGACTGGATAAGCATTCTGTAGGTTCTTCAGTAATACGGAAGGTGAGAGTCTTTTTTTTGTGTGATTTTCTGCTATTTTAGTCGAAATAATACCGCGCTTGATTATCATTTGACTTAGCTTTGGAAAGTGGATTTCCGGCGTAGGTGGTTAAAAACTGTTATTTGCATGGCGCTGTTTTAGTTAAGAGGAGTGAAACGGATGGATTCATATGGAGATGCTTTAGAAATCTTAAAACAAACGAGTCGGACGTTTTACATCCCGATTAGTCGTTTACCGGGAGGACTCCAGGAAGCAGTGGCATCCGCCTACCTGTGTATGCGTGCCATTGACGAAATTGAAGACCATCCTGACCTTAATAACGCTGCCAAGGCAAGCCTGTTACATACAATCAGTTTAGAATTACAGGCAGCCGTAGAGGGCAACATTCTTAATGACTTATCAGTTGCCTTAACGACAGATGCCTTCACGACAGAGGAAACTTCTTTAGCAGAGGTAACAATTCGGATTGGAGAATGGGCACAACTAGCCCCTTCAACGATTTCTCCACGCATTTGGGATGCCACATCGGCGATGGCAGATAGGATGGCTCATTGGGCTTTCTGCAACTGGGAAGTGAATACAGAAGCAGATTTAAATCGCTACACATTTGGAGTGGCTGGTGCTGTGGGATTGTTACTCTCGGATTTGTGGGCTTGGTACGACCATACGCAGACCAACCGTGCCCATGCGATTGGCTTTGGTCGGGGTTTACAAGCCGTCAACATCCTCCGAAACCACAATGAAGACCTGGCACGGGGCGTAGACTTCTTTCCGAATGGCTGGAGTGCTGATAACATGCATACCTATGCCCGTCGCAATCTAGCACTGGCACACACCTACACTAATGCCCTCCCTGCTGGACCTGCTTTAGAGTTTTGCCAAATTCCGCTCACTTTGGCTGATGCAACGCTCGATGCTCTGGCTGATGGGCAAGAAAAACTTAGCCGTAGTGCGGTTTTAAGCCTAATTAAGCAGATGAATAGCGGCGAGCATTAAGCTCATCCCCCACTTAAAGGGGATTTCGTGCTAATTGCTAATTGTTAATTGCCATGAGCAGTTAGCCATTAACGGTGGCGTAGTGACGTCCCCATCATATGAAAAAAGGAGCTTCCACGCCGCCTTGTTGGTGAATTTGATTGATGGCGGTTTGATGTCATTCCTTGCCCTTGTTTTCCATCCCAAGATCAAAAAAGCCCTACATCCCCCCATTATGCCCTTCCGCAATTAGTTGGGGTGACGCGGTGATATTAGCTTTAGCACTCCTCCCTTTGAGCTTGGGCTTAGGTGGGTACGGATTGTATGAACCCCATGAAGGTCACTTTGCTAGCGTTGCCCGCGAGATGGTGCTACGCGGGGACTGGGTGACACCCACTCTGAATGGCGCTCCCTATCTAAATAAGCCTCCACTTTTGTATTGGCTCAGTGCTACTGGTACAGCACTGTTAGGTTTCACAGAATATGCGGCGCGGTTGCCACTGGCGCTTTCCGGTTGGCTGGGAGCAGTGGTGGCTTGGAAATGGGCGCGAGAACTCTGGAATCCTGCCTCGGGGCGCATTGCTGCTTTGATGCTATGCGTTGCTTGTGGCTGGTTTATGTTTACCCACCAACTCTTAATTGATGTACTGCTGTCAACCCTGCTTTTAGCAACGTACTACTGTTTGTGGCGGTTGGCGTGGAATGGCGGCTGGGTTTACTTTTTTGCCCTGTATCTACTTTTGGGGTTGTGCGTACTAGCCAAAGGTCCCTTCATGCTCGCATTTCCATTGCTCGGTTGTGTGGGGTTAGCTCTCTCCAGGAGGAATAGGGAAATCTTCAAAAAACTGCGCCCGGTGCTTGGAATAGTCGTTACTTCTCTGGTTGTTCTGCCCTGGGCGCTTGCGGTGGAAAAAGCTAACCCAGGCTTCCTCAGCTATTTTCTGTTCAACGAAAATCTTAAACGGATTGCTGACACCCGTTGGCCACCCGATTACGAAGTCTCGAAAGTTAGTGCTCTCGGTTATTTAGCAGTAACAGCAGTCTGGTGTTTGCCTTGGACACTGGTCCTGCCGCAGGCAATCCGCTCGGCTTGGCAGGATTGGAAGCAGGGGAGCAGGGGGACAGCGGGGAAAGAGGACGCGGGGACACGGGGACGCGCGGACGCGGGGAGGATTGCTGAATTCAACAACTCTCCGCGTCTCCCCATCTCCGCGTCTACGCGTCAGGAGCAGAGCGACTCTCCTTATCCCCAATCCAAGGGCGTGTTGCTCTTAGTAATCGCCGCTGCTACGCCGATTCTCCTGTTTCTTCCTCTCTCCTCTCGTTTAGTTTACTATAGTATTCCCAGTATTGCTCCTGTGGCAATTTTGTGCGCTGGTTGGTGGTCGCGCTGCCATCAGCGGCAACGACGAGAACGTATCCCTGCGGGAATGGGTTTCTGCTTGTTAGGGTTGGCTGCCTGTAGCGCGGCTTTCTGGGCACCGACCCTAGTCACGAGTTTACCGAAGGTCGCCCATGTTCCTAGTATAAGTTTGATGACTAGGGCGATCGCACTTTTAGTTGGTAGTGGTTCTCTGATTGGGGGCATCTGGCTCTTACTCCTGCGTCCTCACCGCGCCTTAGCAGCAATTTTGCTCGGCTTCGTGGGCGCTTACCTGGTGACTAGCAATGGTTTTGCGGCTTTTCAAGATTTCCGCTCTTCCAAAACCCTGGTCGAAACTGCCCATCCTCACTTAGGAAATACCACCCTCTGGACTTTTGAAGGTTCACGAGAATTGGGGGCTGCTGGGGCGATGAGCTACTATTTGGATCGTCGGGGTCATGCTTTATCAGAGGTGGCAGGGGAAACGCGGAGACACGGAGACGCGGAGACGCGGAGACGCGGTAATACTCCTCACTCTCCCACTTCCCTCCCTCCCGGCTGGGCTAAAGGTCAACAGGACACTGCTTATCGGATAGTAATGGTGCTGACAGACGGAGAAAGAAATCGCCTTCCTCCCCAATTTCCTGGTCCTCAACCCGATTATGCGATTACCCAAAGGGAACTTCAGGCGTATTGGGATAGTTCCCGTCCCGTGGTCTTTGTCACGGATTTCCTACGCCAGCCCAATGATTCCAGCGACCCGCCCGAGCTCAATTTACCTGATAACGCCGGCGAACCTTTGCTAGTGGTGGGACCGAGAAAACTTTATGGTAACCCAGCAGCGAGAGAACGCTTTCGTAGCTCGCGCCAGAGTGAGCAAAATTAATCAAATGTCAAAAAAACTTGCGATCGCGACTAAACACCTCTTAGAGTATCAGAAAAACTCGCTGTGAGGAGATAATCCGGGATGAGTGCTAGCCTAGAGGAGTTCGAGAAATCAACTTCAGAAAGTACGGCTGGGAGAACTCACTACACACCGCGCCACCACAAGCGCATTCTCTGCATCTTCCCTGAATATTCGCAATCATTTGGCACATTCCACCATGCCTACCCGCTGATGGGCAATGTCCGTGCCTTTATGCCACCTCAAGGCATTCTCGTTGTAGCTGCCTATCTTCCCCAAGTATGGGAAGTTCGCTTTGTTGACGAGAATATAGAAGCCGCGAAACGGGTGGACTATCGCTGGGCAGATGCGGTGATTGTCAGTGGAATGCACATCCAGCGCCCCCAGATTAATCGTATTAACTCACTCGCCCACCAAGAAGGCAAAATTACAGTTGTCGGTGGTCCCTCTGTCTCGGGGTGCCCAGAATATTATCCAGACTTTGACATTCTGCACCTGGGAGAATTGGGGGACGCAACGGATGCGATGATTGAGTATCTCGATAGCCATACCGAACGTCCGGACGGGCAAATTCGCTTTCAAACCCAACAACGATTACCCCTCAACGAGTTTCCCACTCCCGCCTATGACTTGGTGAACCTCAATCAATATTTCCTCGCCAATATTCAGTTTTCCAGTGGTTGTCCCTTTCGCTGCGAGTTTTGCGATATTCCCGAGCTTTACGGGCGCAATCCCCGTTTGAAGGCTCCTGAGCAGATTTTAGCAGAGTTAGATGCCATGCTGGAAGCTGGTAATCCAGGCGCAGTCTATTTCGTCGATGATAACTTTGTCGGCAATCGCCGCGCGGCAATGGAGCTACTTCCTCACTTGATTGAGTGGCAAAAGCGCAATGGCTATCCTGTCCGGTTTGCTTGCGAAGCGACACTGAATCTTGCCCAGAGTCCCAAGCTGCTGGAGATGATGCGCCAAGCCTATTTTTGCACTGTTTTCTGTGGCATTGAAACGCCCGATTCTGAAGCTCTCCAAGCAATTTCTAAACAACAGAACCTCAGTATGCCCATTGTCGAAGCAGTGAAGGTTCTCAATAGCTACGGCATGGAAGTTGTTTCGGGAATCATTATGGGGCTAGACACAGATACCCCCGATACAGCAGAGCGCATTCTAGAATTTATTCGTCAGTCTCAAATTCCCATGCTGACAATTAACTTGCTCCATGCGCTACCAGGGACACCTCTGTGGCGCAGGTTAGAACAGGAAGGGCGCTTAGTATTCGATGAAAATCGTGATTCCAATGTCGAGTTTTTGATGCCCTACGAACAGGTAGTCGAGATGTGGCGGCGCTGCATCACTGCTGCCTATGAACCAGAATTTTTGTATCAGCGATTTGCCTATAACAGGTTACATACCTACCCGAATCGGATTGAGGTTCCCAATAGTTCTGCCCGTACTTCTTGGGCGAATATTCGTAAAGGTTTAACGCTCATGACAAATATACTGCTGCGGGTAGGGGTATTCAGTCACTACCGCAAAACCTTCTGGAAATTTGCCAAGCCCGCCCTGAAAGCAGGCGACATTGAAGGTTTACTCAGCGTAGCGCTAGTCGCTCATCATCTGATTCGATTTACCGAGGAGTGCGCTACAGGCGAAGAAACTGCCTCGTTCTACTCTCAGAAGGTGCAAGGTGCTACACCTCAACCCTCTGAGGGAGGTTAAAATCCCATCAATAAGGCAGAATTGACTCGGTTCAAGGCGTCGCCATTGTAGAGACGCGAGCGATCGCGTCTATCACCAAGTAACATAGCAAAAGGAGAGAAATGATGAAAAAAACGTTGTTCCTCAGTCCTCCCTCGTTTGATGGGTTTGACGGCGGTGCTGGTTCCCGATACCAGGCGACGCGCGAAATTACTTCCTTTTGGTATCCCACTTGGTTGGCGCAGCCTGCCGCACTCGTACCAGACAGTAAGCTGGTGGATGCCCCACCTCACGGTTTAACTGTCGAAGATGTGCTGAAAATTACCAAGGATTACGAACTGGTGATTATGCACACCAGCACGCCGTCTCTACCCAATGACGTGAAGTGTGCTGAAGCGATTAAGGCGCAAAACCCGGAGGTGCAAATTGGCTTCATTGGGGCACATGTGGCTGTTCTGCCGGAGGCAACTCTAGAGGAGAACCCGATTATTGACTTCGCCTGTCGGCACGAATTTGACTACACCTGTAAAGAACTGGCAGAAGGTAAACCCTGGGATGAGATTAAAGGACTAAGCTACCGTGACAAAAACGGCAAGTTGCACCATACCCCAGAACGCGAACTGATTCACGACTGGGATTCTATGCCCAGTGTCTTGCCGCGCTACGCCAGTGACCTCGACATTAACAAATACTACATTGGCTACTTGTTGCACCCTTATGTTTCTTTTTATACTGGGCGCGGCTGTCCGGCGAGATGTAGCTTTTGCCTCTGGCCCCAAACGATTGGCGGGCATCAGTATCGCACTAAAAGCCCAGAGATGGTGGGAAGGGAAATGGAAGAAGCCAAAGCGATTTTTGGTGATCGCGTACGCGAGTATATGTTCGATGATGACACATTTACCATTGATAGGCAACGCGCGATCGCAATTAGCAAACACATGAAGCGGCTCAACCTCACTTGGAGTTGCAATGCCCGTGCCAACTTGGATTACGACACGCTGAAGCAATTGCGCGACAATGGTTTACGCTTACTACTGGTGGGCTTCGAGTCTGGCAATCAGGAAATTCTCGACCACATCAAAAAAGGCATTAAGCTAGAAAAAGCGCGAGAGTTTATGAAAAATTGCCGCAAACTGGGCATTACTGTCCACGGCACTTTCATGATTGGTTTGCCTGTCGAAACGCGCGAAACTATCGAGGAGACTATCCGCTTCGCCTGCGAAATCAATCCGCACACGATTCAAGTTTCCATCGCCGCGCCCTACCCAGGCACAGAACTTTACGAACAGGCTCAAGCCAACGGCTGGTTTACCAGTGGTTCCCATGTTGCTGCCTCTGGTATTCAAACCGCCACGCTAGAATATCCCAATCTCTCCAGTGCAGACATCGAAGATGCAGTGGAGCGGATGTACCGCCAGTTCTACTTTCGTCCCAAAGCTATCCTACCAATTGTCCGAGAAATGGCCAGCGATCGCCAGATGCTAGTGCGTCGCCTTCGCGAGGGCAGGGAATTTTTCTCCTACTTGAAAAAACGCCGTACTCAAGCTACCTCTCTATCCACTGGAGGATGAAGCAAATGCAAAAATTTGTAAGACTCTAACTCTGACAAGGTTTAATTACCAGCCCAACAGAAAGCTGCAGCAATGCCGTCAGGCTTAACAGTTCGTCTCTATAGAGGCTTTGAGCTGACCAACGACAACGGTAGAAAAACCATGGTATCGCCGTGAAAAGTTTTATCGTCATTTCATTAATCGTCTTGTTTAAGGTCATAGGTGATGTCAGTTTAAGCTATGGTCTCCAAGCAATGGACGAATTAGAGCTGCTCAACCCTATGGCTTTGCTTGCCTTCGGGCTTCAGACACTCCTAAACCCCTGGGTTATTCTGGGCATGGTATTTCTACTGAGCTACTCTCTTTTGTACCTCTGCTCGCTTTCATGGCTAGACCTCAGCTTTTTGATTCCGATGACTGCATCTGGCTACGTGCTACATGCTGTGTTCGCATGGCTGTTGCTCGGTGAGGAAATTGCTTCCACTAGGTGGGCAGGTACAGGCATAATTACGATTGGTGTCTTAGTTGTGGGCTGGGGCGGTCGTGAGAGAAGCGGGCGGAGAGCACTATTAAACTCGTTTATACGGCGAAAAACTAAAACACGAAACCGTCAAAAAGAAACTAATCAACGGAAGAGGTGACAAAACAATTAAACGATGCTCGCGCGTCGCAGTATTTCTGCGCGTCGGTTAAAAATTAAAAATTAGAAAGTGAGTGTGCAAGTAGGAGATGTTCCTACAGACATATCACGGTCGCGGGTTCATTCCGGAGGAGCTGTGTCCTGCTCAAAGCGGGTATAGGCACTCAAGAATTAAAAACTGAATTCGGAGCAAAGCGAGGAGGCACTATGGGAGTTGGGATTATCGTTATCATGATGGTGCTTACGAACACTGCGGGAGCATTACTTGTATCTCGAGGAATGAAACAAGTAGGTGAAATTTCCACGCTGCAACCCCGAGAGCTGTTAAAGATTTTCCGCCACGGCGTGCTGAAGAATTACCTGGTCATATTGGGTTTCTTGTCCCAAGTTTGCACGTTCTTTTTGTTTTTGGCTGCGCTGAACTTAGCTAATTTGAGTTGGGTAATCCCGATGGGTGCACTTGGTTATTTGGTCAGTGTATTAGGCGCGAAATTATTTCTCAAAGAGCAGTTTACAAAAGAGCGATGGATTGGAACTGTGATTATCGGCATTGGCGTTGTTTTAGTCTCGCTCTAATCACCTAGTGTTTATCAGCCCGACAAGACCGACTACGACTACAGAGACGCCCACCCATCTCAGCAAAGTGACTCGCTCGCGAAGTATATATTGAGCCAAGATAGTCTCAAGGATGTAAGTAGATGCCATCAGAGGCACAACCATGGTGACAGCAGCTACTCGCATTGCCAGGAGATAGCCGCCAAAATGAACTGCCAAAACAGCAATGCCCAGCCACAGTTTCCAGTTATGGGTAATGCCCGACTGCTGGAGATACTGGAAAAGCGTGCGTGGATTGAGCAGTTTCTGGATACCGCCGAATGAGTCAGCAGTGGGACCACCAACCTTCATAGTTCCCTCTTTGATTAGAAAGTCCCCGACGACAGAGCCAATAATTGCTATAGCCATACCAATCGCGAAGTAAGCCATTAATCTTCCCCCCCGGTAAGTCCAATTATGGTGACACCGACCAAGATAACTACAATTGCCCCCCACCGCTCAAGTGTAACCTCCTCACCCAAAAAAGCCTGAGCTAGCAAAGCTGTGGCGACGTAGGTGCAAGCGCCCCGCATGGGCACCACAAAACTTAGTGGACCTAGGCGCAGGGCTTGTGCGAAAGTGACGAATTGGATTAGGATTAGCACAATCGCTAGAATCAGCCAGACGTTTGTTAGCATATGCAGCGCTGCATCAGGAATATCGGAAAGGGAATTTACTGTAAAAGCCCTATCCCCGCTCACGCTGTACTTAATTAATACGTCTGCCGATGACGCTGTTATTACCACTAAAATGAAGGAAATAATAAAATTCCTACGCTTCCCGCGCGGGATTCCTCCGGTTCGCTGCGCTTCCTCTATGGGGTCGGCTGGCGAATGACCGTTATCTGATTGATTGCGTCGATTAGCCATTAGCGAGAACCTTTTTCATGACCATATGTGATGAGCTTTTAATCAGCATGACTCACCTAGATTAGCAATTCATATATCTAAAGTTAACTAAACAGTATTTTCAAGGTATTAAATGAGATGACTTTCCCCCCGTTAATGGCTAATGGTTAATCGCTAATGGCAATTCGCAATTAGCAATGAACAATTAGCAAGGGATTTAAAAAATATGGTCTACACCTTGGGAGTAATTTGTCATGGAACCCATGATGCAGCAGCAGTTCTGCTCGAAGATGGTCAGGTAGTGGCAAGCGCTGAGGAAGAACGCTTTTCTCGCAAAAAGTTTGATAATCGCTTTCCGGCACAAGCGATTGAATTTTGTTTAGCAAAAGCGGGAATTACTTCTCAAGAACTTTCAGCGATTGGTTATGGGTTCGACCCCAGGCGAAAGGTAGGATTGAAGGCGCTATATGTCCTCAAACACTTTCCCCAGTCTGTGGAAATGGTAGTCAATGGGGTACCAATAGCACGGCGAATGAATGGCATCGAACAGGATTTTCGAGAGCATCTGGGCTACACAGGTTCGGTGTATCGCCTCAATCATCATCTCTGCCATGCTGCCAGCACATTCCTGGCCTCTCCTTTTGAAGAGGCTGCCGTTCTCGCCCTTGATTGTATGGGAGATTGGGAGTCTTGCTGGTGGGGTTTAGGTAAGGGCCACCATATTAGCGAGCTAGAAGTGACGGATTGGCCCCAGTCCCTAGGATTGGTGTACATGACTTTCACTGATTACTTGGGCTTCCAACCTTTATCTGATGAATATAAGGTGATGGGTTTAGCTTCCTATGGTGAACCGCGCTACATCGAGCAGATGCAAGAAATCTTTTGGGCAACGCCTCAAAGCTACCAGCTTAACCTGGACTACTTTAACCTTAAACTTCAGCCCACTCCCCCTTTATATAGCCAAAAACTAGTAGAGCGCTTTGGTCGGGCTTTAAGCAAGTTTGACCACTCTATCCCCCAATATTACCGAGATATTGCCGCCTCCCTGCAAGCTCAACTAGAACAAGTGATTTTTCACCTGGTTAAGAAAGTCGTTGCCACAACAGGCAGCCGCAACCTCTGTTTAGCAGGCGGTGTTGCCATGAACTCGGCTGCCAACGGTAAGATTCCAACTCGAGGGTTAGTCGATGCGCTCTATGTTCCCCCTTGTGCCGCTGACCCTGGTGTTGCTCTAGGGGCAGCCTATCTCGCTTACCAAGCCACTACGGGCAAGCCTCAGCGCCAAGTGTTAGACACGGCGTTGCTGGGACCAGAATATAACGACGAGCAAATTCTAGTAGCAATTCAACATCGCGGGCTGCAAGCACATCCTCTCAGCAACCCCTCTCAGCAAGCAGCGAAACTGTTAACCGAAAGCAAGGTGGTGGGGTGGTTTCAGGGGCGCATGGAATTTGGTCAACGCGCTTTGGGGGCACGCTCAATTTTAGCTGACCCGCGATTAGCAGAAATGAAGGATATTGTCAATAAAAAAATTAAGTTTCGGGAGGGCTTTCGTCCGTTTGCCCCTTCTGTTTTGGAAGAATCTGTGGCGGAATACTTCCACTACGATGCACCTGTGCCGTTTATGACGCAGGTTTATCCGGTGCGCGAGGAAAAACAGGCAAAAATCCCAGCAGTAACTCATGTAGACGGAACTGCCAGAGTGCAAACGGTTTCCATCTCAGCTAATCCCCGATACTGGCACTTGATTGATGCCTTTTATAAACTAACGGGGGTTCCGGTAGTTTTGAATACTTCCTTTAATGTTAAGGGTCAACCAATTGTAAACACACCCGCAGAAGCCCTAGACACATTCTTGAACACGGAAATGGATGCTCTTGTCTGTGGCGGCTATCTCGTTGTGAAAGATTAAAAACTATAGACCTAGCACATCTTTTGTCAGGGTTCGTATGATTTTGGTGCAGGGATAGATATATATTAATCCCTATGATGACGTATTTGCACCAACTACTAATTTCCTTAAAAGACCCTGGATTTTATTTTCTACTCTTACTTGTGATCTTGTGCTTATCGGCAATTTGGTATTATTTTTACACAATTTATGCAGCGATCGCATTTTTCTCCCATTCCACACCCAACAACTCCGAGTTCCACCCGCCTGTTACTATCCTCAAGCCCATTTGCGGTCTCGACCTCGATACCTACGAAAACTTCGCCTCCTTCTGCCAACAAGATTACCCAGAGTACCAAATCATCTTCGGTGTGCGCGACGCGCAAGACCCCTGTGTGGAAGTTGTCAAAAAACTAATCCATAACTTCCCAGAAACTGATATTCGTCTGGTGGTGAGCGATGAGGCAATTGGCACTAATCTTAAAGTTAGCAATCTTGCCCATGCCTATGCCCATGCCAAGTATTCCATCTTGCTCCTTGCCGATAGCGATATCCGCGTCGGTTCAGATTATTTGAAGCGAATTGTCCAGCCCATGCGTGACCCAGACGTTGGTGTTGTCACCTGCCTTTACCGTCCACTAGTGCGAGGATGGGTAGCAATCCTAGAAGCAGTCGGGATTTCTACGGACTACCATGCAGGCGTTTTCGCTGCCAGAAAACTAGAGGGAATGAAGTTTGCCCTGGGACCAACCATTGCCATTCGCAAAACTGCGCTCGAAGCGATCGGCGGATTTGCGGCAATTGCCGATTATTTGGCGGATGACTACCAACTTGGCTACCAGCCCACCCAAGCAGGCTATCAGGTCGTGCTGTCCGACTACATTATCGATCACGTCATTAGAACAGAAAGCCTGAGCGATTTAATCCATCGTCAGATTCGCTGGGCTTACTGTGGTCGAGTCTCTCGACCTGGGAGCTATCTCGGTCTCATTTTTACCCAAGGCATAGCCGCCAGTTTATTATTGTTGATAGTAACTCGCGGAGCGCTTTTAGCCTGGGTAGTTGCTGGTGTCACCTGGATGGCGAGATTAGCAATGGGCTGGGTGGTGGGAGTCAGCAGGCTTGGCGACCCGGTGGCAAAAAAGTTTCTATGGCTTATCCCGATTAGTGACCTCATCGGCTTGGCGCTTTGGTGCTACAGCTTGTTTGGCAACACCATTAATTGGCGCGGCAGGCAACTGAGGCTAGTTGAAGACGGTAAGCTAGTGCCCATCGCCACCGATTCGGTAACAGAATCTCAGTATCCTGATTCTCGAAAATGACCATCCCTTACAGCAGTACGCAAATACGTTAGGACATTGCTGGAAGGCGGCATCCACGCAGTCCCGAAAGCGCTCCAATTCCTCCCACCTTTGCTTCATCCCATTCTTAGAGCACGAACCACCAAGGCTC
>PXPT01000046.1 GCA_003021505.1 Cyanobacteria bacterium QS_4_48_99
GCTTTTCTGCTCATCAGTTGAGTTTGATGCAGTTGTCAGCTAGAGTCACGACTCCTTTCTATTACTGTCTTTATCTTTTCTTGATCAATTACCTCTAAGGGATAAGGTTTAAAAGAATTTCCCCTTTTCCCGATTTCCAAAAAGGTGTACCTCAGCTCGTCGCAAACTGCTGCATACCACTTTTTATTTAGGGGAAAGGAAGGTACTCAAAAAAAATAAAAAGTTTTGAATATCTCAGATTTGGGCAAAAAGGATACAGTTAGTCAAGCAAATTTACATTGTTACCAATGATGGTAACTTAAGTATTTTTTGGGGGAAAATACCAGTTAAGAGACGCTTCTGTTCCAATTCCGCCAATATAGCGGAATGGTTTAAAAGATATTATCGCAAAGATTTTCTAACTTTTATAAACATCCAAATGCTCTGCCGGGGAACTTCGTAGTTTTTTTTAAAAGAGTTGACTTAGAAGTCGGTGACATAGAGCAGCAATTTTGTTGTCAACTATATAATTAAGCAATGGAACTGTCTCCAATACTCTCCAACCAAATTTAGTCCATCAATCGTACCTGTTCTACTTAACTTTTACCCTTTCCCTTCCCCTTTACCCTTTCTCCAATTAACCACTGATTTTTCCTTTGCTGCAAAATTTGAGTAGATGTAAAACTTCGGGAAACTCGCACACCAGAGAGTACGTATGATACTTTTGAGTGCCTACTTGTCGATTTGAGAGCATATCGGAGATGATGCTAGACAGGCGAGTAGGAGCCTTGCAGATGAGAGGTGCTTCAGCAGCAGTATCAAGCGAAAAGAAGCGATCACTGCGAGAGGGGAGGAAGCGACTAGAAGCTTGGGCATCAATTTGTTCGCTCAGAGAAAATTATTCACCTCAATCTAATCTCAGCGAACGCAGCGGTGGACTTTCCTGGTGCAAGCTAAAAGAAGCGATCACCTACATTAATGATAATCTAGACAAGAACCTTAAGCTCACCGAGATAGCAGCAGTAGTGGAGATAAGCCCATACTACTTTGCACGCCTGTTTAAGCAGTCAATGGGTATGCCGCCGCACCAGTACGTTTCCAACCGCCGAATTGAGCAGGCAAAGGCATTGCTAGAGAATACCAACCTACCGATTGCCGAAGTAGCTAGCAGCGTCGGATTTACAAGCCAGAGTCACTTCACTAACGTTTTCCGTAAGCTTACAGGCATCACCCCCAAAGCCTACAAGCACACACCGCAAAAAGATAATCTTTAACTGCATGCTTTCCCTCGCCTTTCAATTTCAGTCTCCCGGACCGATTCTGTTTGAAATTGGTCCAGTCGCTATCCGTTGGTATGGCTTTTTAATTGCCAGCGCTGTCTTAATTGGCACGTTTCTCTCCCAATATTTGGCAACGCGCCGGAAAATTAATCCAGAATTGCTGGGAGATTTGTCAATCTGGCTAGTTATTGCTGCCATTCCTGGGGCAAGAATTTACTACGTCCTCTTTCAGTGGCAAGAATACGCCCAAAACCCTGCTGAAATCCTGGCAATTTGGAGGGGAGGCATTGCCATTCACGGGGCAATTTTCGGTGCTGTCATCGCAGGAACTATCTTTGCCTGGATTAAACAAGTTTCTGTCTGGCAATTGGCTGACTTGGTTGCCCCTTCTCTAATTTTGGGTCAAGCGATTGGGCGTTGGGGCAATTTTTTCAATTCCGAAGCCTTTGGCACACCCACCGATTTACCCTGGAAACTCTACATTCCTCCCGAACAGCGCCCCCCGCAATACCTCAACTACGAGTATTTTCATCCCACCTTCCTGTATGAATCGCTGTGGAACTGGATGGTGTTGGGATTGCTGCTGTTTCTATTCTTTTGGGGATTGCGGCATCGCGAACGCCTTAAAGTAGGAACAATTGCTTTAGTTTATCTGATTGCTTATAGCTGTGGTCGCATCTGGATTGAAGGCTTACGCACAGATAGCTTGATGCTGGGTTCATTGCAAATTGCTCAGGTAATAAGCTTAGTATTAATTGCCCTGGGAGTAGCGGGTTTAGTATGGCTGTATGGGTTCAAGAGTCCCTTACCCGATGTGATTTCGCCCAAAACCAAGCGCCAGAACAAAAGAAATTCCTAGCTTAATTACAGATTACTTTCATGTCTCCATCCCCAAACGCTTTGCTCTCACCCGCAGTCTATATAGTTGGTGCTGGTCCAGGCGACCCGGAGTTACTCACTGTCAAGGCAAAGAAAATACTGGATAGAGCGGATGTTATCATTTTTGCCGATTCTCTCGTCCCGAAGCAAACTTTGCAGGATGTCCGTTCGGATGCGGAATTGATTCGCACAGGTAACAAAACCCTCGAAGAAATTCTGCCGCTGATGATTACGCGGGTGCGGGAAAATTGCTCTGTAGTCCGCCTTCATTCCGGCGACCTCACGCTTTATAGTGCCATTCACGAACAAATCCAGGCACTCGCCGAAGCGGATATTCCCTTTGAACTCGTCCCCGGAATTGGTGCTTTTCAAGATGCCGCCGCTAAACTGGCTGTGGAACTGACTGTGCCGGGACTGGTGCAAACAATTATCCTCACCCGCATCAGTGGTCGTGCCTCGACAATGCCCGAATCGGAAGAATTAGCCTCTCTGGCTGCTCACCAAGCTAGTCTGGGGCTTTACTTGGCTGCCCGTCATGTGGAAGATGCTCAAGAAAAACTGTTGCAACATTATCCTCCTGACACGCCCGTAGCCGTATGTTTCCGGCTCGGTTGGTCGGATGAAAAAATCTGGGTGGTTCCCCTTGACAAAATGGCAGCAATTAGTCAAAAAGAAAAATTGCTTCGGACAACCCTTTACTTGATTAGCCCTGCTTTGCGAGCAGTGGAGGGGAAAATAGGCAAGGCGCGATCGCGTTTGTATCATCCGGAACATTCGCACCTGTTTCGTCCCCCTTAATATAGAGTCCAATTAAACACCTATTATTGGACAGACGCGGCGACGCGGAGATGGGGTGACGGGGAGAGAGTAAGTGAGGAGTGAGGAGGTTTCTGTGCAGAGGTGCGGGGGTGCTCCAGGTGCGGAGGGGAAATAGTTTCGGAGTGCGTTAGCCTCTCCTCTGCTCCCCTGCCCCTCTGCTCCTCTGCTTTTTTTACGCTCTCACGCGCTCACGCCTCACTTCCCTAGTCCCAACTTAGTCTCAGGGGTTGAGAACAACCTTGATGCAGTCGTCTTCTTTCTTGTTAAAGATCTCGTAGCCGTGGGGTGCGTCCTCTAAGTTCAGGCGATGGGTAATCACGAAAGACGGATCAATTTCGCCGTTTTGGATGCGTTCGAGTAAGGGGCGTAGGTAGCGATGAACGTGCGTCTGTCCCGATTTCATGGTCAAGGATTTATTGACCACTGCACCCATAGGCATTTTGTCCATCAAGCCGCCATAAATGCCAGGAATTGACACAGTGCCACCTTTACGACAGGCGATAATTGCTTGCCGTAGTGCCGCCCCTCCGTCTGACCCGATACGGGCTGTTTGCTTTACTCGCTCCTGTAGCGCAGTGCCGTGTGCTTCCATGCCCACTGCATCAATGCAAGCATCGGGACCACGTCCGCCTGTCATCTCTTGGAGTGCTTCGCGAGCATTAACCTTTTCGTAATTGATGGTTTCTGCTTTGCTCTGCTCCTCTGCCATTTGTATCCGTTCCGGAAAACGGTCAAGCGCAATAACGCGCTCTGCACCCAGCATATAGGCGCTTCTAATCGCAAACTGTCCGACTGGTCCACAGCCCCAAACTGCCACGGTATCGCCTGGTTGAATATTGCAGTTCTCTGCTGCCATGTAGCCTGTGGGGAAGATGTCGGTTAGGAAGAGTACCTGCTCGTCTTTCATGCCCTCTGGAATCTTCAGTGGACCAACATCGGCAAAGGGGACGCGCACATATTCGGCTTGTCCTCCGGCATAGCCACCCAGGAGGTGAGAGTAGCCAAAGAGTCCTGAAGGGGTATGACCGAACAGCTTTTCTGGCATCGAGGCATTGGGATTGGAATTGTCGCACAGCGACCACAAATCCTTTTTGCAGAAGAAACAGTTGCCACAGGCGATGGTAAAGGGAACAACCACGCGATCGCCCACTTGCAAATTCTGGATTTGGCTGCCTACCTCAACTACTTCCCCCATAAACTCGTGACCGAGGATGTCGCCCGATTCCATTGTGGGAATTTTACCGCTGTAAAGATGCAAGTCTGAGCCACAGATTGCGGTGGAAGTAATTTTTAGAATGGCATCGCGCGAATTGATAATTTTGGGTTCGGGCACGTTTTCAACCCGCACGTCGTTAGAACCTTGCCAACAAACAGCTTTCATGGAATTTGTTCTCCTGTGAGTAAATGGACAATAAGCAGTAAAAACTTGTGCGCTTAAACTGCTATCAAACCTGCTACCAAGCAATTCTGCTGGGGGATTTAATTCCCCATGATTAATTTCGCTTCGGAGCAGGAGGATCGGAAGGATTTGGAACCGGTTCTTCGCCCTTCATCTGTCTCTTTAACTTTTCCGTACTCTCAGGTGTAGACTCATCTAAATTGAGTTTTTCTCGCACATTTTTTGCGGCTGATTCAATCTTTTCCTGAGCCTGCTCAATTACATTTTGATTTGCCTCATTTCCCTGCTCTTTGGCTGCTTCGGCTTCCCGACTGGGTTGTTCTGTAGTTGCTTGAGCCTGATAAAATTTGGGTTCAGCAGTTAATGGTTTCGCAAAAGCTTGACTCCCATTACTCAATTGACCGAAACCCATGGCAAATAGAATGGCAATTTCTACCAGAAAAAGTAGAATTATCTGACGCAATTTTCCACTTGATACGAAGGACGTAGCGTAGTTCATAACCAGACACCTTTAAACTATCACTAGGTACTAGTAAACTCTACCATAGGCAGCAAGTATTTTGTGCCTGAAATTAAAACTGCTACTAAGCAATTATCTCGAGACGACTTAATCTCCATTATCAATTTTTCTTAGGAGTATGTTTTTCGCCTTGCATCCGTTTAATTGATTCCCTCGCATCAGGAGAAGTGGCTTGATCTAAATCAACTTTTTTTTCCACTTCTTCGGCGGCTGCTTCCCTATTTTTTTGAGCTTTTTCAGCAGCTTTCTCGTTCTGGTATTTTTCTGCTTCTGCTTCCCGATTAGGTTGTTCTGTAGCTCCTTGAGCTTGGTGAAATTCGGCTTCAGCAGTTAATGGTTTGGCAAAAGCTTGACTTCCATTGCTAAATTGACCGAAAGTCATAGCAAACAAGATGGCAATTTCTACCAAAAAAAGTAGAATTATCTGACGCAGTTTCTTACTTGATACCAATGAAGTTGCATAGTTCATAAACAGACTCCTTTAAACTATCAATGGTGGAAGAGTATAAAGAGCAACTAGCTCTTTATTTAACTGTAAACAGCTAGCTCGCTGCCTCGATACTATAGCTTGACTAACCCCCGCAGCAGGCTCCACTGCTCCAAATTAAAAATGCCAAGTTTCTAATTTGATTATGCGGAGGTGTCTATGACTGAGCGTATTAACAGCAGCTTGAGCTATTTACGCTTGACTCTCATTGGCTTGATTATTATTGCTCTGTGTGGCTTCCTTAGCTTTCTGTTTCGTTTTCTCTTGAGCCTGTTGAGCTAACTTTTTAGTTCGCGGTTCAGATCCCTTGGGTTGACCTTCAGTTGTTACTACTTCGCCTACTTCCATTAATTGCTTAAAGCGATGCAGGTCATTTCCAATCTGCTGTGACGGAGCTTTACCGAAGAGTTTCGCAGCGCCGCCTGCCGTCGCACCTCCTGGCGGGTTAAGTTCCATTAAGAGCTTTACCGCAGTACCACGTTTACCAGGGATAGACTGAAAGCGGACAGAGCCGGAGTTGCCTACATCTGCTCCTTCAACCGATTCCCAAGCGATCAATTGGTTGGGTTGGTCATCCGTGATTTGGGCATTCCACTCAATCGTTTTGTCTAAAGGCGCATCGGCAACCCAGTGAGAGTGTCTCTCATCAATGACATTCACGGACTTGATATGCTTCATAAAGGTGGGCAGATTCTCAAAGTTTCGCCAGTAGCGATATAGCTCCTCGGCTGATTTGTTAATCGTTACCGTCTTCTCTACCTTGATGTTCTGCTTAGTGCCTAATGCTTTCTTTGCCTGCTGTACGGTGCTTCGTTGAGTAGCACCCTGATAAATCAAGCCTCCACCTACTACTGCCATCAACGCACCCGGTAGAGAGCGTTGCCTTATTCCCATTAGCACCAAAGCGCTACCACCAACTAATGATGTCCAACGTTCAGTTTGATTAGCCTGGTCTTCACTACTGTTTTGACTTTGCGTATCTTGTTGATTGTTGTTGCTTTGTGCCATCGGTGTGTATCCTTCAGTAACTGCTCGTCCTCTTTGACTTTGCGTATTTTGTTGATTGTTGTTGCTTTGTGCCATCGGTGTGTATCCTTCAGTAACTGCTCGTCCTCAGTAGGACTACAGCACCCGCTACGGTCTTGTAAAATAGGCTATCGCACTTCAAAAAGTTGCTCTCCCATTCCTAATTCTTGTCCTACCCTCAACCATAGGGACCGGGATAGCGCCAGAGTATCTAGCCAATATTAAGCATACGAGACGCACTAGTCAATTTTGTTCACTCTAAAGACAGAAATCGGAGCAAAACCACCAAATTAGGCTCCAACGAGGATAATTAATCAAAGGGAGTGCTGCGCGACCACTCGTCTATGCTGGAATTGAGCCAAATTGCTGCTTAGCATCAAATATCCCGCAAATGTCAAGGAATCTGGTTGGAAGCAGGGGAGTTAAAAACATGGTCGAGCTAGGAAAGTATTTCGCAACAATAATCACTACTCGATGTCAAGATTGATAAACTAAGGCGAGTAGGAGGAATTGGAGAGGAGAACCCTTGTTAGACGAGAAAGCAAAAAAAACCATGCTACGCAAAATCCCGCATGGTCTATATATCTGTGGGGTGAAAAATGGCGAGGAAATCAATGGCTTCACGGTGAGCTGGCTAATGCAGACTTCCTTTAAGCCGCCGCTGGTAATCAATGGCGTTAAGCGCGATTCTGGCTCCCACGAGATCGTCAAAGAGAGTGGGGTGTTTAGCATCAGTTTCCTCGACAGCGAACAAAAAGACCTAGCAGCCAAATTTTTCAAGCCGCAGCGTCGAGTTGGCAATAAGTTGGCTGATGTGGAATTTTACTCTGGCGAAGAAACAGGCTGTCCGATTATTTCTGACTCCCTGGGTTATATCGAATGCAAGGTGGTTAACGCCCTAGAAGAGGGTGATCACACCATCTATGTTGGTGAAGTGATTGGCTCTGGCGTTCATCGGCAAGGGGAGCAGCTTTTACTAGAAAACACGGGTTGGCAATATGGAGGTTAGTTGCTGTCTCTATCGGTGGTGATAGCTGCATATAATCTGCATAGGATGCGAATGGGAGTGTTCATCTTGCCCATCTATCAAGTTGAGCAAGTTGCGAAAATTGCGCAGAACTGGTGAACAGATTAAGAGATGATGAGTTCGCCTCATCTCCTCACCACCTCACCACTTTATCCCCTAAGCACTAACCTCACTCAGCTATGTAGAAAAATTAACCTACCCACCAAAACTACATTGGGCGTTTGAGGAATTCCAAAATCCACATCGATGACTAACGCTTCTCCTGCACTGCCAACCGGATGCGTACTTCGCCCAGCCACCTCGCGAGATATCTGGGCAATTCGGAAACTTGTGCTGCTGGCAAAACTCGACCCCACCCAGTTACGCTGGTCGCAGTTTTCGGTAATCGAGTTTGAAGGGCAAGTTGTGGCTTGCGGGCAGTTGCGTTCTTTCCAAACGGCGCAAGAGCTAGGGAGTATGGTTGTTGCCCCCGCTTGGAGAGGTCGAGGTTTAGGAACCTACATAGCGAAGCATTTGATTGAGGTGGCAACGCAGCCACTCTACTTGGAATGTTTGGGGTCGAACTTAGCGGCGTTTTATGCCCGCTTCGGGTTTGTGCCTGTTTCCTGGCGGGAGCTACCACTCCCTCTAAAACGGAAGTTTAGCCTTTCTGCTCTCGCGGCAACACTGGTGCGATTGCCAGTGACCTTGATGCAATACCGACAATCGAGAGAATAGGTGCTTTCATGGGAGAGGCATTTATCACTCAAAGAGATGGTACGCGACAAAGAATTTTCCCTTGCTGAAATCGAAGCGCTTCACCCTCCCTTAAACCCTGATTTTACGCTTTATATGCTAGAAAAATTCGGGGTGACAGTTAAGCTTTCTAGTCCTTATCCCGCAAGAGATTTGGGTAGTCCTCAATAGTAATGACAAGCAGGTAAACTGGAGCTGTTCGAGAACCTTCGCTCAGAGCATGAACTGTCTACAGTGTCATTCCACTCATGTGGTCAAAAATGGA
>PXPT01000047.1 GCA_003021505.1 Cyanobacteria bacterium QS_4_48_99
GGATAGGCTGGGGTGGTAGCTTCCATGGCCTGTCCTCCTTGTCGTCTGGTAGGACAGCCTACGCCATGGAAGCTCCCTGATTTTTAAAACACCCTCTGAGATCCCGTCTCCCCTTCCCAATAGTTAACTTCAGCATCAGCCGGAAAAAACTTGTTCAGTGTCCTTTGTTCTTTCGCACCACCGGGGGCAGCACCCGTAAAAATCCCAACTTTGTCAGAGTCGGGATAGGCAACTACATCCGGTTCGCTCATTGTGGAAAAGCAAAGGTAGCGCAGTGGAGTATCCCCTGTATTAATCAGTTGATGGGCAGCCGATTCGCTTGTGGGAAAGGCAACGTAGTCTCCCGTAGCAATAGCAATTTCCTCCCCACCTAGCCGCAACGTGCCACTACCCTCTAGTACATAGATCGCTTCTTCGTTCCCAAGGTGATAGTGATAGGGATATGCGCGGCAACCCGGTGGCAGTTCGTAGAGGCTACAGCCGAGTTTTTGATTGCCTGCTGCTTTTGAGAGCGGTTTGCGTCGCACTCGAAACTTGGCATCGTGAGCTTGTTCTGTCCACGGCAAGTCGTTGGTATGAATTACAGGGGAGGAATCGGACATGAACATGACTTCTGGTGCTTAACATTTTGTTACATTATTAGAGAGCCAATTGCACTTCTCTAAGATATGGCACACGAGCTTCAACACCGCCCACCTCTGTCCCAAATCAGGCAATGGTTGTATGAGCGCTTTTTGGAATTAATTATTTATCCTAGTATTTGGGTGGCAGCCGCGATCGCATCCCTTGCCTTCTTCGCCCAAGAGATGATGGGATTGGCAACAGACTGGAACCCCGCAGCCTTAATCTTCGCCACAGCCCTTATTCCCTACAACCTGGATCGCATTTTCGACACGTATGTTCAAAAGAAGCCAGAAGAGAGGACACAATCCTACTTTCGCAACAACTTCGGCATCATTGCATTGTTACTGGCGGCGACTATAGCAACTGCGGTACTACTGTATTTTGCCCCCTCTGGGGTCCGTTATGTCAGTTGCGCAATTGTTATTCCCCTAATTTACGGTGCACCACTGTTTCCCCTGCCGCAAGCGAAAGGAATGCGCTGGTATCGGCTTAAAGATATTCCTGGTTCAAAAGCCTGGATTGTCTGTAGTACGCTCACCTACGCAGTGATTGCTTTAACACTGGCATATGCAGGGGCAGAATTTGACAGCACAGCGGCACTGACAACGCTGTTCATGTTCGTGTTTATCGGCTCTAACTCCCACACGTTTGATATCCCAGATGTGGAATCGGATCGGGAAAAGGGAGTGCTAACCCTGCCATTAATGGTGGGAGTGAGAGGAGCAAAAATTATTTTGACCCTTTTGAACGGAGTAATGCTGCTGGCAATGGTTTGGGGATGGACAACTGGCGTGATTGCTTTCCATCCTGAAGTGCTACTAGCAACCTCGATAACTTTACTCTATATTTGGAGCCTGGATCGCAAGACTCCGCGTAAAACTTACGATATTGCCATTGACGGCATCCTCTTCGTACCTGCTTTATCGCATGGGGTGATAGAAGTGATCGCAAACTTGATTTAATCTTTCACTTCGCATTAAAACTCCCACCCAACCCTCGTTTTCTCTGTTTCCTCTTCTCTGTGTCCTCTGCGCCTTTGTGGTTCGTTCTTCTGCCCCTCTGCACTCCAGTCCAATGAAGCAAAAGACATCTACAATATGAATGGAGAGTCTTGATGGTTCATGGCGTTTTCTTCGGTTATTCGCGCCCTAGAGCGCTCGCCGCTTACAGGGGAACTTCGCACCACACTTAATCAGCAACAATCGCTGCATTTAAATGGGATTCCTCGCTTACCTAAAGGTTTAGTTGCCTCGGCGTTCGCCCAAGGTTCCCAGCAGAACTTGTTTGTTGTCTGTGCCACTCTCGAAGAGGCAGGGCGCTGGGCGGCACAACTCCAGACAATGGATTGGCAGACAGTCCATTTTTACCCTACCTCCGAGGCATCCCCGTATGAACCGTTTGATCCCGAATCAGAGATGAGTTGGGGACAAATGCAAGTGCTGGCAGATTTAGCGATTGCCCGCCCAGAGGGAGTTGCGATTGTGGCAACCGAGCGATCGCTCCAACCTCATCTGCCGCCTCCGGCTGCGTTTCAGTCCTACTGCCTTACCCTGGAAACTGGGATAGCACGGGATTCCAAAACGCTGGATCGACAGTTAACGCAACTTGGATATGAGCGGGTTTCTCTAGTCGAAACGGAAGGGCAATGGAGTCGGCGCGGTGACATCGTGGATGTCTTCCCCGTAGCAGCAGAGTTACCCGTGCGGCTAGAATGGTTTGGCGATGAGTTAGAACAACTCCGGGAATTCGATCCTGTCTCTCAGCGCTCTCTCGATCAGGTGAAACAGTTGGCGTTGACACCGACTAGTTTTGCTCCGATTATTGTTGATGCTTTGAGGGGGAAAGGCGGACAAGGGGAGAAGGAGACGGGGGGACAAGGGGCAATTAATGCTCTGAAAGCTCATCTATCACAACAGGAACAGGAAGCTCTAGAAGAGGGCAAACTCCCTGAGGGAATGCATCGCTTTTTGGGACTCGCCTTTGACAAACCTGCCTCCCTACTAGATTACCTCCCAGAAAGCACTCTATGCGCCATTGATGAGGTAGAACAGTGTCGTGCCCATAGCGCACGCTGGCTCGAACATACCGAGGAACAGTGGCAAGAACAAGGTAGGGGCGATCCGTCGGTTCGCCCTAACTCGTTACCAAAAATTCATCGCTCTTTTGATGAATCTCTGGTAGCAGCAGCGGCTTTTCAACAACTGTATCTCTCGGAGTTAGCAGAAGAAAATTCTGATGCTGTAAACCTCTCTAGTCGCCCCATTCCCGCTACTCCGCACCAGTTTGGGAAATTAGCTGGGATGCTGCGCGGCGAGCAAGAGGTTTACCACGGCATTAGCCTGAAAAATTTCTCCACCTGGCTGATTTCTGCCCAACCTTCTCGTTCGGTGGCATTGCTGCAAGAACACGATTGTCCAGCTCAGTTTGTCCCCAACTCCCGCGACTATCGGGCGATTGAGCGGCTTCACACCCAGCATATCCCCACTGCGGTGAAATATTCCGGTTTGGCGGAATTGGAAGGGTTTATTCTGCCCACGTTTCGGATTGTTGTAGTTACAGATCGAGAGTTTTTTGGGCAGCACGTTCTAGCAACACCGGGATACATTCGCAAGCGCCGTCGTGCTACCTCCAAACAAGTCGATTTAAATAAGCTGCGCCCTGGGGATTATGTGGTTCATAAAAACCACGGTGTGGGCAAGTTTCTGAAGCTAGAAAGCTGGGAAAACCGCGAGTATCTGGTAGTGCAGTATGAAGACGGTTTGCTGCGTGTACCAGCGGATGCGTTGGAACTGCTGTCTCGATATCGTCGCACAGGCGATCGCGCCCCTACTCTCAACAAAATGTCGGGGAAAGCCTGGGAGCGCACCAAAGATAAAGTTCGCAAGTCAGTGAAGAAGCTGGCGGTGGATTTGCTGGGGCTGTATGCGAAGCGATCGCAGCTTTCGGGTTATGCCTATCCGGCGGATGACGTTTGGCAGGAGGAAATGGAAGATTCTTTCCCCTATCAACCAACCCCGGATCAACTCAAGGCAATCCAGGATCTCAAGCGGGATTTGGAAAGCGATAGCCCGATGGATCGATTAGTATGTGGGGATGTGGGATTCGGAAAAACGGAAGTGGCGATACGCGCCATCTTTAAGGCAATTACTGCCAACAAACAAGTCGCCTTCCTCGCCCCCACAACTATCCTTACTCAGCAGCATTACCACACGCTCAAAGAGCGTTTTGCCCCCTATCCCATCAATGTGGGGTTACTCAACCGTTTCCGCACCACTGCCGAACGCCGCGACATTCACAAGCGCCTTGCCACCGGGGAACTAGATGTTGTCGTGGGAACCCACCAACTATTGAATAAAAATGTCAAATTCCATGATTTAGGGATGCTGGTGGTGGACGAAGAACAACGCTTTGGTGTTAACCAGAAAGAGAAGATTAAATCCTTGAAAACGCAGGTGGATGTTCTCACGCTCACTGCTACCCCGATTCCTCGTACTCTCTATATGTCTCTTTCCGGCATTCGGGAAATGAGCTTGATTACCACGCCACCCCCCTCTCGGCGTCCCATTAAAACCCATCTTTCCTCTTATGATTCGGAGGTAGTACGCACAGCCATTCGCAACGAACTAGATCGCGGCGGACAGGCATTCTATGTCGTGCCTCGGGTGGAAGGAATTGAAGGGGTTGCGGCAGGCTTGCGAGAGATGGTTCCTGGGGCGAGAATTGCGATCGCGCACGGGCAAATGCAGGAAGGGGAGTTGGAAGCTACCATGTTGAGCTTCAACAACGCAGAAGCTGACCTCCTGGTTTGCACCACCATTATTGAGTCGGGACTGGATATCCCCCGCGTTAATACTATCGTAATTGAAGATGCCCAGAAGTTTGGGTTGTCCCAACTTTATCAGCTTCGAGGACGAGTGGGGCGTGCCGGGGTGCAGGCACACGCTTGGTTATTATACCCGCAGCAAAGTAAGCTCTCGGATGTGGCACGGAAGCGCTTGCGAGCTTTGCAGGAATTCACGCAATTGGGGTCAGGCTACCAGCTTGCCATGCGAGACCTCGAAATCCGAGGCGTGGGCGAGCTTTTGGGGGCGAAGCAATCTGGGCAAATGGAGTCGGTTGGTTTTGACCTCTACATGAGTATGCTGCAAGAGGCGATTCAAGAGATCCAAGGCTCCGAAATTCCCCAGGTGGAAGACACGCAAGTTGACCTCAATCTGACTGCCTTTATTCCTGCCGATTATATCCCCGATTTAGAGCAGAAAATGGATGCGTATCGCGCAGTTGCTTCTACTACGGATGGGAAAGAACTGGCACAAGTTGCTGCCGACTGGAGCGATCGCTACGGTAGCATTCCCCCCGCTGCCCAACAACTCCTTAGAGTAATCGAACTCAAGCAACTTGCCAAGTCCCTAGGCTTCTCTCGCATTAAACCAGAGGGCAAGCAACATATCGCTCTGGAAACGCCGATGGAAGAACCCGCCTGGAAGCTACTTCAGGGAAATTTACCCGAGCACCTGCAATCCCGGTTTGTCTATTCTCGCGGTAAGGTAACGGTTCGCGGTTTAGGGGTTCTCAAAGTTAACCAACAGTTGGAAAATTTAATTGATTGGCTCGGTAAGATGCAAGGAGCCTTACCCGAACCAGCAGTAACTTCTAGTTAGTCGTGGAGCAGAACAACATGGAAGCAATACAAACCCAGAACATCAAAATTGAGCGTCAGCCTTCCCAAGAACGCCTGAATGAGTTAGGCGTGTTTAATTGGCCAATTTGGAGCAAGGAAGCATCCGAATTCCGCTGGAGTTACGACGAACCGGAGACTTGCTATTTCCTAGAGGGGGATGTAGTAGTCACGCCTGATGGCGGGGAACCAGTCGAAGTAGGCAAAGGCGATTTAGTCACCTTCCCAACTGGAATGTCGTGCACCTGGAACATTCGCAGCGACGTTAACAAGCATTACCAGTTTGGATGACAGGAGGAATCCCGGCTAGGGGCGAACCGCAGGTTCGCCCATGCTAAATGTTCGAGCCATCAATCTAAAAGCGTAAGGAATCTACAAATGGGTTTTCGTTTTAGAAAAAGCTTTCGTCTTGGTAAGCACGCCCGCCTTAATCTCAGTAAAAACGGGATCGATGCTAGCGTGGGCGGAAAAGGATTGCGTTTGGGGGTTGGAAAAAGAGGAGTGCGCATGAGCGCCGGTATACCAGGGACAGGGCTAAATTATACGAAGCGTTTTGATTACAAATCAGCCCGAAAAAAGTAGTAACGACTCCAAATAACTGACAACCCAGTCAGCTAGATAGCAGAGAATCGCCACCCAACCGACTAGGTTGTCAAAAGCAATCTGAAATTATAAAGTCACAGAATCAACCGGAAACGGCTTTTGAGTTACTCGGCAGCCGGGGCGAATTCCGTGTCTTTGCGAGAGCGACGGCGAGTCAGGCTATTGAACAGCATTTGACCAATGCCTTTGATAAGATTCCCTTCGAGTTCGTTGAACATCTCCATATTCAAGCCGAAGGCGTAATTAGCTTCGTCCACAATCCGTTCAGCGGTTGCCTGGTCAATCGGCAGCTCATTCAGTGCTTGGCGATATTGATCCTTAAACGCCTTCTGGTCAGAAATATCGTCAAATTCGTAAAAAGCAGTTCCCTTTCCCTCAGGGAGATTCATGCCGCGTTGAGTCATCTTTTTGAGAATCTGTCCCCCGGATAAATCTCCAAGATAGCGAGTGTAGGAATGGGCAACTAACAGTTCTGGATTACTTGCCGAGACTTCTCGAATGCGCTTTATGTATTCCTCTGCGGCAGGCGAGGGAGCAATCTGCTCTTGCCAGTTAGAGCCATAGTAGAATTGTAAGTCTTGCTCTAGGCTCTGCTTGCGGTTTAACTCAGGAAAGTAAATTTTAGAAACAATGGGGTGCTGGGAGTGTCGCTCCATTTCCTCTTCCATCGCCGAGTAGACGAAGTAGAGGTTGGCAACCAACTTTCGGTAAGAATTTTTTTCTACAACCCCTTTTAAAAAGCATCTAACAAAACCGACGTTTTCCGCCATTGTGTGGGACTTCTTTGTCCCCTCGCGCAACATTGTTGCTAAATCCACACTCATACTTTTGTTTCCTGTTCTCTAGTGAACGACTGGTGGCTTAATTTTATGAAAATCGCAAAAACCGCCTATTTTGTTAGGTTAAACGCATTTTATGAGGATTGGGATTAAGAATTCTTACAGGGAAAGCAGCACAGTTTTTAGTGCCCTTCAGACAAGTGGTTTTGCGGACTGATACCATTTCCTTCCCCACGGGCTAAATGTTGCTCAACCTCTAGGAGTGTAACCAATGTCACTTGTTACACCCAGAATGGCACAGGTATCTGTCTAGTAACTCGACAACTATTTAATTAGTTAATTAATTGTTATAATCGAGCCAGAGTTGGGATTATGGTGGTGAGATGTAAGCTAAAAAACTACATGGAAAAGAAAGGCTTGAGCCAGCTTAAAGTTGCTCAGGACACAGGGTTAAGCCCAACCATTATTGGTGGGTTATGCCGCAATCCCGTCGTGAGAAGAATTGACGTGAACACAGCAGAGAAGCTGCTAGACTACTTCGACCTAAAAACGCTGGATGATTTGTATGAACGGATAGACTCAAAAAGTGCTTAAGGACAGTAGCTCACATTTACCTTAAATGGATTTTGACCAACGGTCGCGGATTACTCCGTCGCTTCGCGGAGGAGAAACGCTGGTCAAACCTGGTTCCATCATGGGATTCACTTCGCTAGAGCTATCCAGATATTTGAAGGGCGAACGGAGCAATGGGAAAGCAAGCACCGCGACTATGGCGAGAAAAGGTTTGTCGCTGTTGGCTCCCTCAGTGATCGGTTTATAACTGTAGTTTTTATACCATTTTGCTTTTTATGTTATAAAGTTAACATAGCAGTTCTTAGACTCATAAGGTACAAATTCAGAATGCGATCACTAGTCAGAGTGGAGTTCAGGTGTACTCCACTTAAGTGAGAACTGCTATAGAGAAAGGCGTGAAGAGCAAAACGGAGATGAAAAGAAGGTTGAGGCTCCCAAGACAAGAAACAATAGAACAACTGCAAGAGCTACTTCCGCGAGCTAAAAACAAGAAAGAATTAGAGAAACTTCAAGCTTGATATTGGTTTCAAAGCGGTCAAGTTAAAACAGTCAAGG
>PXPT01000048.1 GCA_003021505.1 Cyanobacteria bacterium QS_4_48_99
GATAGGATTTGTACGCGGCAATCAAAAGTTCTGTCGTTATTTCTTCGTACTGACAGATTAGCCATGAAAGCTTTTCTACTTTTCAAACACCCTCTGAGTGCAGATAGCAAAGAGACAGCCAATCTGCTATAGATCAATCAACAGAAATGCATTTCTTCCATGCAGTTCTAAGCAGTTAGCTTATGTCAGCGCACTTCAATATTGAACCGAGTTACAGCAATCATCTACTACTGACAATTCCTGGTCGCTAATTTTCATATTTGTCGTAAGCCTCGACAATTTTTTGGACAAGGGGATGGCGCACCACATCTCCTTGAGAGAGTTCGCAAATGGCGATGCCTTCCACTGCTTTGAGAATGCTGAGGGCGACGACTAATCCTGAGTCCTGGTTGCTGGGTAAATCGGTTTGGGTAATGTCGCCAGTAACCACCATCCGAGAAGCAAAGCCCAGGCGAGTTAGTACCATTTTGATCTGTGCTGGGGTAGTGTTTTGTGCCTCATCAACAATCACAAAGGAGTGGTTGAGGGTACGCCCTCGCATGTAAGCTAGGGGGGCAACTTCAATTTTGCCTCTGGCAATCAAATCGGGAATTTTTTCGGGATCAATCAATTCATACAGGGCATCGTAGAGGGGGCGCAGGAAGGGATTGACTTTCTGCTGCAAGTCTCCGGGCAAAAAGCCCAGTTTCTCTCCGGCTTCTATGGCTGGGCGAGTAAGGATAAGGCGTTCGTATTTGTCTTGAAGTAGTGCCTGAACTGCTAACACTGCCGCCAGAAAGGTTTTTCCAGTGCCAGCAGGACCGATGCAAAAGGTAACATCGTGGGTTTGGATAGATTTAATATATTGGCGCTGCCGAAAAGTTTTTGCCCGAATTGATTCGTCCCGTCGAGTGCGGGCTAGAACATCTTTTTGTAAATCTTGATAGTCGTCTAAGCGTCCGGTATCTTGTGCCTGGAAAGCGGTTTGGAGATCGGCTTGGGAGAGGGGCTTGCCTTCGCCCCAATAGGGTGCTAGCGATCGCACAATTTCAATGCAGCGTTCTACTTGCTTGGGTTGCCCCGAAATCAACAAGTCTTGACCCCTCATCACCAGTTGCGTCCCGGTATGGCGCGAGAGCATTTTCAGGTTTTGTTCGTGAGGACCAGCTAAGGCGATCGCACTTTCACTATTGGGTAACTCAATGGTTTCGATTACATCTGCCATATCCTATGTACAGAGGCAAGATTTCCCTTGTATATGCCTTATGCCCGCAGCATAGCAGAGACTAGGTTCCAAAGGCGCGATCGCCTGCATCCCCCAATCCAGGTACAATAAGCCCCTGGCTGTCGAGTTGTTCGTCAATGATTGCCGTGTAAACATTGAGACCAGGGAATTTCTCATTCAATTTCTGTAGAGCAGGAGGAGCAGCCACTACAGAAACAATTCGCACTGAGGCTGGATCAATGCCGCGACGGGTCAATTCTTCCATTGCGAACATAATAGAGCCGCCTGTTGCCAGCATCGGTTCGAGAATCACCACCCGCGTCTGGGGGTCAAACTGCTCTGGCAGCTTGTTCAAATAGCAGCTTGCCTCCAGCGTTTGCTCATCGCGCACCAAACCAAGGTGATAAATCGAAGCTAGCGGTAGCAAGGTTTGTGCCCCATCCAACAAAGCGAGTCCGGCTCGCAAAATTGGTACTACTGCGATCGGTACTTCCGGGTCAATCATGGTAGCAGCAGAGGTATCCAGCGGCGTTTGCACGCTAGTTTCCCCGGTAGGCAGCCAATAGCGACTGGCTTCGTAGGTTAACCAGCGTCCCAATTCCGTCATCGCGCTTTTAAACAGCACCGACGGCGTATTGACATCGCGGGCAACACTTAGCCAATGCTTAATCAGTGGGTGGTCAGGCACGTAAACGCGCAGTTGCAAACTCATAAATTAAACAAAGACGGCAGCTCACCAAGATCATACTGTCTCGGCAATTTTTTTGCTTTGTTCATCCCGCACAGATTTTATTGCAAAAAATTTTTTATTAACTTGACAACAATTTTCAACGCGGCTATATTGAAGCTTAGTGTTCTCCTCTCATCAAGGATCGGCAGGTGGGACTGGTAAGTTTTTGCTAGTCCCGTCTTTTTTTGCTCCTTCGGAGCAGTCCTTAGTCAATAGTCCGCGTCCCTTCGGGACAGTCTGCAAGTCCATAGTCCTTAGTAGCTAACGCGTATAGAGTTTACCTATGAGTTACTAATGACCAATGACTGATGACTAATGACTATAAGGCTTGGCACTGAAAGCGGTAAACTGAAGACTCAAGAGATTCTTCAATTTGCCTATATAATGAGCGCACTTGCAGCCTCCGAACAGTTTGATGCCATTATTATTGGTTCCGGCATCGGTGGGTTAGTGACTGCCACGCAACTCGCTGCGAAAGGAGCAAAGGTACTGGTACTAGAAAGCTACGTGATTCCCGGCGGTAGTTCTGGGTATTTTGAGCGACCAGGATATCGCTTCGATGTTGGGGCATCCATGATTTTTGGGCTTGGCAGTGAAGGCACGACTAACCTCCTTACTCGTGCTCTCGATGCCGTCAATGCCAGCTTGGAAACTATCCCTGACCCGGTGCAAATTCACTACCATCTCCCCGGTGGGTTAGACCTGAAAGCTCACCGAGATTACGAGAAATTTTTGCAAGAATTAATAGCTTACTTTCCCCACGAACGGGAGGGGATTCATCGCTTTTACGACGAGTGCTGGAAGGTCTTCAACTGCCTAAACGCAATGGAGTTGCTGTCGCTAGAAGAACCCCGCTATCTCACGCGGATATTTTTCCAGCATCCCTTCGCCTGTTTGGGGTTAGTGAAATATTTGCCTCAAAACGTTGGCGATATTGCCCGTCGCCATATCAGTGACCAGCAGTTGCTTAAATTTATTGATATGGAGTGTTTTTGCTGGTCTGTAGTGCCAGCAGAGAAAACACCGATGATTAACGCAGGGATGGTCTTTTCTGACCGTCATTACGGGGGTATTAACTATCCCAAGGGCGGCGTGGGTCAAATTGCCCAAAAGTTGGCAGAGGGATTGGAAAAAGCGGGGAGTGAGATTGAATACAAAGCCAGGGTGAACCGGATTCTCACCGAGAACGGCAAAGCGGTGGGAGTGCAGTTGGTAAACGGGAAGGAATACTGGGCAAAACGAATCATTTCCAATGCGACGCGCTGGGATACATTCGAGAAATTGCTGCCTCCTGAGAAAATGCCAGCGGCGGAACAAAAGTGGCAAAAGCGATATCAGAAGTCGCCGAGTTTTTTAAGCTTACATTTGGGTGTAAAAGCAGAGATGTTCCCTCCTGGTACAGAGTGTCACCATATCTTGCTCGAAGATTGGCAGCAAATGGAAGCGGCTGAAGGAACTATTTTTGTCTCGATTCCTACGCTGCTTGACCCAGATTTAGCCCCCGAAGGGCATCATATTGTTCATATTTTTACGCCAAGCTGGATGGAAACTTGGCAAGGATTGTCTCGCCCAGAATACCAACAGAAGAAAGAAGCAGCAGCAAGACAAATAATTAAGCGGCTGGAAAAAATTTTTCCGGGACTGGAAGCGGGGATTAAATATCAGGAAGTGGGGACACCTCGCACCCATCGGCGCTTTTTAAATCGCGACGACGGTACGTATGGACCGATTCCGCGTCGCAAGTTAGCTGGGTTGCTGGGGATGCCATTTAACCGCACTGCCATTTCTGGACTTTATTGCGTCGGTGATAGTACGTTTCCGGGGCAGGGCTTGAACGCGGTGGCGTTTTCTGGCTTCGCCTGTGCCCACCGAGTGGCAGTGGATTTGGGATTGTGATGAGGTTGGTTCTGTCTGCTCTCTATATTCTGCTTCATCATTCGTTATTCTAAAGCGGTTTTTGGAGTAGCAGGATTCTCTCGGATACTAAGATGAGGGGGTAAATTGCTCGATAAAAATTGATTCGATTTTCTTCAAATAAGGTTTGGTGAAACTATCTAGAATAAGTTTTTGAGTAATCTATAACATAATAGATACCATATTTTTAGGTAAATATTCTCTGTCCTCAATGTTGATTGAATTTATTTGACATGGATCCAAACTACACACATCCAGCAGTTTGACATCAAATATAATTTTACTAACGAATGGAATGAATGCAAGATAGATAGCATCGTATCCTCCAAAAATCCATCAAGGTATTTATTCTCAAAAGGTTCTACTATTTCTTCTTGCTCGCCATTATGTGGTGAATTTCACCTTTCCGTTTTTGTGTTTTCCCATTCACTCCACCAATCTTCTGAGTCGAACTGCGAGCTATACCAATCCTGCCACAATTGCTTAATTTTTTGAGATGTCGGAGACTTACCAATGTCTAAAATGCCATCGTAAACATCCTACCAAGCTTGTTTGAAGTTCCGGTAAACATCGATGGGTAGTTTTGGAGCACTAGAACACCCCATTTCAGAATTAGCAAGCTGGAAATCTATTTCTAGAAGATTATTAACTGGATCGCCTGTCAAATGAGCTATTTCTTGTTCAAAATATAATTATCCACAAGCTTTCTGGATAAATGAGCCAGACTTCTTGAGTACCTGAGCGTAAATACTCTGTTGCCTTAGAAAATAATGCTTCACCGCTACCATGAGGAGAAGCAATTTCAGCAATGAGTGGGAAACTCTGCGGTCAGGCAGTTGCGCTTGGGTATTGCCTCAAGAGCGATGGGGTGAGGTGAGCAAGATCAGGACGACGCGACGCGCTTGCTTTGTGGTTTGACATAAGGCTTCGGTGTAGACTTCGCCACCTTGAGCGCTAGAGAGCATATAACTACGCCTATAATAGTCCAGCCGGGATTGAATCTGGCTGTGCCTTAATGTCATGGCTTTTTTTCAATCAGTTGTCCTTTCACCCATTCGGTGCGTTCAGGAGGGTGATTTAAAAACTTTTCTAGGTCTGATTGGATAGAAGCTACCACTGCTTGCTTACCTCTAACTGGGCTTAATCCGCATCAGGGTTTGACCATACTCTACAGGTTCACCATCTTCCACCAAAATCTCGGTTACTTCTCCAGAAACTTCCGATTCAATTTCATTCATTAGTTTCATGGCTTCGATAATGCAGACAGTTTGTTGGGTGGTAACGCGATCACCCACTTCCACAAACGGCTCCTCGTCTGGGGCAGGAGCGCGATAAAAGGTTCCCACCATCGGAGACGTAACTTCTACCCCTTTTTGCTCGACAGGCGGGGAGGCGGATTGCTCATTAGCACTAGGCGTAACCGTTGGCTCCGGGGCAGTCTGGGAAGCAACTTCCCCATGAGTTTCCTCAGTAGCTTGCTTGGGCGCGATGCTCGCCCCTTTACGAACCGTTAGTTCAAAATCCTCACTTTTTAAAGTCAGCTCTGCAATATCAGTTTGATTGATTGCGGCAATCAGTTCGCGAATTTGATTGAAATCTACAGGCACAAATCATATATCCACTTAGCAGTTTCTTTTTATTGGAGTGCGACCATTTACCATGAACCCGGATGCTGGTTTACTCTCTACCGGTGTAGGAATCATTGCGGGTATCAATCCGAATGCGCTCTCCAGTCGAGATAAATAGGGGAACCATAACCTGTGCCCCTGTTTCCACCGTCGCTGGCTTCGATCCACCTGTGGCAGTATCTCCCTTAACACCGGGATCGGTTTCGGTCACTTCCAGAACTACTGAAGTTGGAACCTCCACTTCTAAAACTTGTCCTTCCCAGAAGATGACATTTACCTCCATCCCCTCGGTAATATATTTGACGCGATCGCCAATTTGTTCGGGAGTCAGACGAGTCTCTTCAAACGTTTCCATGTCCATAAAGATGAGCTGCTCGCCCTCTTTATAGGTATGCTGCATGAGTCGCTTCTCTAGTGTGGCCTGAGGAACCGTTTCCCCAGCTCGGAAAGTGCGATCAACAGTGTTCCCACCCCGAACGTTTTTCAGTTTTGTCCGCACAAAAGCAGAGCCTTTCCCTGGCTTGACATGGAGAAATTCTACAACCCGCCACACTTCCCCATCTAACTCAATTGTCATACCGGTGCGAAAGTCATTGCTAGAAATCATGAAGCCTTTCACAAGCCTTGCAACAGTCAGCATTATATTCTACCGCCCAGTGGTTGTTTTAAGTAAGGGGCGGTGGAGAATTTGGGATTTGGCATTCAACTTGCACTCGCAAGAGTGTCAAAATAGGCCCAGTGGGGAGAGTGTCTCTAACCATTCCGCATTGACTACAGCTAGAAGTTTAGCCCATGCCTTCTTTTAACCCATCCCAAAATCTTGCTTGGCTTTATCGGGGGACAAGTGAAATTTTTCCCAATCAGCCAGATTCTCAAGGTGTCGATGAGAATTTGGTGCAGCGCATGGCGCAGACTGAGCGACCTTTACGGGTGAAGTTGGGAATTGACCCCACCAGTCCAGATGTTCACCTGGGTCATAGCATTCCATTTCGCAAATTGCGAGCATTTCAGGATGCTGGTAACACGGCTGTTTTAATTATTGGGGATTTTACTGCCCAAATTGGCGATCCCACCGGGAGATCAGAAGTGCGTCGCCAGCTCACGCCAGAAGAAGTGAAAGAAAATGCTCAGACTTACTTAGATCAGATGCGCCCTATCTTAGATTTTGAGACACCAGGGCGCTTAGAAATTCGCTATAACTCCGAGTGGCTCAAGCAACTTGATTTAGCCGAAACGCTGGGGTTGTTAGCAAGAATGACTGTGGGGCAAATGCTGGCAAAGGAAGGGTTCGCCGAGCGCTATAACCAAGATCAGCCCATTTATATGCATGAGTTTATGTATCCGCTAATGCAGGGATATGATTCAGTGGTTGTAGAAGCAGATGTGGAATTGGGAGGAACTGACCAGAAATTTAATATTGCAATTGGGCGAGATTTACAGCGTCATTTTGGAAAGCAACCTCAGTTTGGCTTATTACTCCCCATTTTGTTAGGCACAGATGGTGTGCAGAAGATGTCTAAGTCTCTCTCTAACGCTGTGGGAGTGAGTGAAGATGCCCTGAGCATGTACTCGAAGTTGGAGAAAACTCCCGACGCACAACTAGAGAGTTATTTCGAGTTGCTAACTAATTTACCTTTAAACCAACTCTCGGAAAATCCACGAGAGCAGCAGAAACAGTTGGCACTAGAAGTTACCAGTCACTACCACGGGAAAGAAACTGCCCAAAAAGCACAAGCTACAGCGATGGGTTTAGTGAAGGGAAACACGACAGACACAGAGACAGTGCCAGAATTTTCCCTTTCTGAAGTGAAATTTCCTGCGAAGTTATTTTATCTGCTCAATGCCAGTGATCTATGCAAAAGTAGTGGAGAAGGGCGCAGGCAGATTCAGGGTGGAGCAGTGCGCTTAAATGGCAATCGCATCACTGATATTAACCTTACGTTTGATTCCCCAGCCGAACTTGACGGAAAAACGTTGCAAGTTGGCAAGAAAAAGTTTGTACGCTTAGTTAGTTGAAACTTGAATGTTATTACTAACCTGTAACCCGTAACCTGCAACCTGCAACCTGTAACCTATAACCCTATCCCTATGTCAGTAGCAGACCGAATTATTGTTCCCTTAGATGTGCCCACTACAGCCGAAGCAATCACCTTACTCGATCAACTTCCTCAAGTTACCTTTTGGAAAGTCGGTCTAGAGCTATTTGTTAGTTGTGGTTCAGAAATTTTCAAAATTCTCAAACAACGGCAAAAGCGCATTTTTCTTGACTTAAAATTCAACGACATTCCCAGTACGATTGCCGGGGCTTGCCGTTCCGCCCAGCATTACGGCGTTGATGTCCTCACGATTCATGCCACAGTTGGGGGTCGTGCCCTGGAAGCTGCCGCAGAGGCCAACCAAGCCGAAGCCGAAGCGAGTGGGCAGCCTCGCCCGAAGTTAATTGCAATTACCCTACTAACTAGTCTTAACTCACGAGAGTTAGCTTTTGAACTCAAAATCCCCCTAGAACTCCCCGATTATGTTGTGCAAATGGCGCTGTTAGCAAAAGAAGCGGGATTAGATGGAGCAGTTTGTTCTCCTCGGGAAATAGACCAACTGCGGCAAATCTGCGGTGATGATTTCCTGTTGTTCTGTCCGGGCGTGCGACCAACTAAGCAGGAAGCGAAAGACCAGAGGCGCGTTATGACTCCAGCAGAGACACTTAAAGTGGGGGCAGATTATCTCGTCATTGGTCGTCCTATCACTGCCGCTGCTGACCCGCCCCTCGCTTGGGAGCAGATTTGCGAGGAGTTAGCTGCTATCTGATGAAATTTGCGGCACTAGGATTACTTGCTGCTGCCACAACTCTAGTGGTTGAATGCGAAGCGGTTAGGGGTCACTCGGTTAGTCTCTCGCCTGCGAATAGCGGCAATTCCCCAAGCAGCGATTTATCAAGGTCAACAACTGAACAGAAAAAAACCACCAATTCCAACTGTCCTGCTGATGTAAAAAAGTTAACTAATCTCCTCCTGGAAGACCTCCCTGGGTATGCCAACCGGGTGATTCAACGAACGCGACTCCTCCAAGATGGTCTCTATAGTTATGTCCTTGTGGCAGGACGACCCCAGTTTAAACCGCTTAGTCTCGGTCCTGGTATATATGCCCCGGTTCCTCCGGGGGAGGAGGTTCAACCCCCTGAGCAGGTATTTTTTACAACTCTGGAGAGGCAATACACGCACAACGAAGCTGTGACAATTCAGCACTATTACTGGTTGTTCCTGACGCAAACAGAAAGTGGCTGGAAAATGGCAATGCTTTTTTCCCGGTTTGGTTCTCCCGCGCCAGGACGCGCCCCTTTGGCTCCTAGGGGAGCTAGTAATGGGGCAATTGGTCAGGCAATTAGCCTCTGGTTGAGAGATTGTCGTGCTGGAGAGATTGGCAACTAGTAACGAACCACAGAGCGGAAGGAAGAGGCAGGGGAGCAGGGGAGGCTGTTTGTCCTAGGTATCATAGATATAGCGACATGAGCTTAGTCTGCCTCGAACAGGAATGAAGTTTTATTCGGATGTAATTTTCCCTCGCATCTTAGATTTATCCATGTCTAGCTCGCTGATGAGTCAATATCGTCAGCAGCTTTTGTCGGATGTGGAGGGAGATGTTTTAGAAATTGGCTTTGGGACTGGGTTGAATCTCCCTTATTATCCCAAAACGGTTCGCAAACTGACAGCAGTTGACCCCAATCCGGGCATGAGTGATCTGGCGCAGAAGCGCTTGAAAGAAACTTCGCTGGATGTGGAAACCTGCCAGTTGAGTGGAGAATCGCTACCGATGGGTGACAACACATTTGATTGCGTAGTCAGTTCTTGGACGCTGTGTAGCATCCCGAATGTTGACCAGGCGCTCAGGGAAATTCATCGGGTTTTGAAACCAGAGGGGAGATTATTTTTTGTCGAACATGGGCTAAGTTCTGAACCTCAAGTTCAAGCTTGGCAAAATCGCCTCACTCCTATACAAAAACGGATTGCTGACGGCTGCCATCTCAATCGCAACATTCAGCAGCTTATCGAAGAGGCGAACTTTAGCTTGTCTCAATTGGAAGAGTTTTATATGGAAGATACTCCCAAGGTGTTTAAGGTTTTCGGATATCTTTATCGAGGCGTGGCGACTAAGACGCTCTCTCAGGCACAGACAATTTACAGTTGAGATGAGCATGGAAAGCAGGAGAGGCAGGGGAAACAGGGGAAGCAGGGGAAGCAGGGGAAGCAGAGGAAGTGGCTAAACCCCAGTAAATCTATATCTACAGGCTGAGAAAGTACATATTGCTTTGCACCCCCTGGTAGATAAAGTTTGGCTGCGGTGGGGGTTAATCTAGGTGTAGATTGAGAAGCCAGTACTGTAGGGGAGTCGCAACAAATCCCCAAGCTTGGCGAAGCGTCCAAAGGAGAACTCTATGGCAATTACACCCGATCAAATACCAGCCCAAGGGCAACAGCGGCAACCGGGTTTGGAATCAGAAATGACACCGCAACCCCAGTATGATCGCTCCGACTATCAGGGAAGCGGTAAGCTGCGTGACAAGGTGGCTTTAATTACTGGGGGAGATAGTGGCATCGGTCGTGCTGTGGCAATTTTATACGCTAAAGAAGGAGCTGATGTTGCGATTGTTTATTTGGACGAACACGACGATGCGAAAGAAACCAAGCGTCTGGTGGAAGAGCAGGGTCGAAAATGCCTGCTGATTGCTGGAGATATTAGCAGCGAAAAGGTTTGCCATGAAGCCGTACAACGGACTGTTGATGAGCTTGGCAGACTAGACATTTTAGTTAACAATGCTGCCGAACAGCACTTTGAAGGAACGGTTGAAAATATCGACGCTGAACAGTTAGGAAAGGTTTTTAGCACTAATATTTTCTCGATGTTTTACTTTACTAAGGCTGCTCTTGCTCATCTTAAAGAAGGTAGTGCAATTGTTAACAGTACCTCAGTTAATGCTTATAAAGGCAACGCTGCCTTACTGAGCTACTCGACGACGAAAGGGGCAATTGTTGCTTATACACGCTCTATTTCTCAACCCATGCTAGAAAAGGGCATTCGGGTCAACGCTGTTGCACCAGGACCAATTTGGACACCGTTTATCCCCGCTACTCTTCCTACCGAAGATGTTGAAGGTTTCGGCAAGCAAGCGCCCATGGAACGACCAGGACAACCTGTAGAAGTGGCAACGAACTTTGTCTTTTTAGCCTCCGAGGATGCTTCTTATATTGCGGGTCAAGTCCTGCACCCTAATGGTGGTATGGTCGTTGGTTCGTAAGACAAAAGCCTAGCTCAATATTGGTGACAATTGAAGCCCTCTTCCAGCTAAACCTGGTGGGGGGTTTAAGTTTGGACAAAAAAATTAAGGCAGGGAAATTGTCTCTTTGCTCCCTGCCTGAATGCTTTGCTATAAGTTTGTGCCAGCAAGCGCGCTACTTAAGACAAACCTTTAAAGAGACCTCTAACAGCAGCGATCGCATCTTCACTCTGTGCCCAAATGCTGTCGTCAGGGTTTTTTCCAGTTAACTCGCGCGTCCCCAGAACCGTGACCACGCTTTTGAGTTGCTCTTGGTGGGCGCGGTTTTTAAAGTTGAGTTGGTAGAGTGGGTCAATTGTTTTTTGAAAGTCGTCGCCGACAACTTGGGAAGCTTTGTGAAGCGTTAAGCCAGTCATAACGATCTGGTGCTTCAGTCCTTCATGTTGCAATGCTTTCTGGTAAAGCGTCAGCTCATTGCCTGCCATTATTCCCTCGACGCTCTCAATGAGCGCTTGGACTGTTCCGTTGGGCTGAGACTGTACCGAAAAATTGTTAACCACTTGGTCAATGGTGTTGAGATTTTCCCGATCATCTTCTAGCATGCTCTGGAGGCGATCACGAATGTTTTTATCGCCACTTGTAGCGGCAATTAATTTCTCTTCGTTAGCCACTATCTGCTGTTGCAGCGCCTTCATATCGGCAAGCTTGGTGGCGATCGCTTGAAGTTGTGATTGCTCTAGTGTAGCTACCATGAGTGGATTTACCTCCGAAGTTATTATACCCATTTCTTAGTTTCTCTAAAATGACAAACAGATTTCATCCTCCGCAGGTTAGAAAAATAAACTAACTTGTGGCAGGTTATTTAATATTTTATATATCGTTAAAAAATAAACCGCTTCTCAAACGACTGTTTCCATTTGAGACGAATTTACAGCAATTTTCGACTAGACGAAAGGTACACATTGATTGAGATAGGGAGAAGTGATAAGGTGCGCACACCTGAAATTTTCATCCTTCTAAATCATGTCACAGTAATTCATCTTTCACGCTTGCGTTGCCGTAGTTCACCCTCGATGCTTGCCTGCTGTAAAGGAGAATAACACCGTACAGGAGACTAACTTGTGATGCAATCAGGGAATGCAGGAATTGGAGAACAGGCGCTTAATGAGGCAGTAAGAATTACCTGACGGGGTGACAATACCGCCAAAACCCAGGCTGGTCAAAAGCTGAAGCAAAAAATGGTAGAAAAAGAATGGTCTCTGATTGTCAACAAGACCATTCTCTTGAAAATGCTACCTCAATTCTATCAAGGTCATTTGCAAAAATACCTAACTTCTTCCCAACTGCTGAACTTAAAGCTTCTAGTAGTGGTTATACGATTGCACAAGCAAATACGAATTGAAAGATTGGCTACTCTGCTCCCTCTGCCAGTTTTGTATGAAAGTCGTCGTCGCCATATACAAAGATTTCTCAAGTTACCTTGCTTGAGTGTTTCCTTAATCTGGTTTCCGATTATTAAAAATTGAATTGAAGCTAAAATTAAACTAGGAAGCCGATTGTATGTGAGTTGGGACAGAACTCAATGGAAACAGAATCACCTCTTCATGGCAGCCGTGATTTGGCAGAAACGAGCTTGGCCAATTTACTGGCAGTTTTTGTCGAAACAGGGAAATACAAATTTGGTTCAACAACAAGCTTTGCTTCGCCCAGTTTTAAAGTTATTTAGCTCTTACGAAATTGTGGTGATAAGAGACCGGGGATTTCGCAGTGTGCGACTAGCTCAATGGCTGGATGAGCGGGGAGTGTAGTTTGCCTTGCGACAAAAGCACAACACTTATATTCAGATTGAAACTCAGCAATATAATTCCCTAAATACGCTGGGATTGGCACCAGGAGTGAAACGAGACATCAAGTCAGTAAAAGTAACTAAAAACTGCGGTTTTGAGCGAGGAGCAATTGCTGCTTACTGGAAAAGAAAATATCGGGGAAAACTGGAGAAGAAGCTTGGTACATTCTCACGAACTTGGAAAGTTTAGAAGCAGCTATAAAAGCTTACCAAAAGCGGAGTGGAATCGAGGCTATGTTAAAAGACTGTAAAAGTGGTGGCTACACTTAGAGAATCCCCAAGCTTCAGCCCTGCGTCTAACCCGTCTGGTGTTACTAATAGCAATTGCTTACACAATCGGAGGAATTAATGGACAAAAGCTTCAGCAACAAGCCGGAGGGGGCGTGGCTTGAGGTTTCCTCAAGCCTTTAAGAACCCCGTCGCCACCCGTGTCCTTGCCCTCCGGGCGTATCGCATAAAAGGCACAGCAAATTTTGGGTAGGAAATTACCGACATTTGTGGGTTGCAACAATGGAGCTATGTTCTGATTTAGTCATTTCTTTGATGAGTAATCAAAGAAACAAGCTGCTATTTTTCCAAAGGGGGTTGAGAGCTATGTCCCTGATCCAGTTTGAAGTTTAGCTACCTTGTCACCCCGTCAGAAGAATCACTCTGTTCAGCCAGTTAGTGGATATTGAAAGCGTAGACATCGACATTGACAGCGATGCGTTGAAGCTGGTTCATGGAGAAGTAAACTCCGTGACAATGTGGGGCAAAGGTGTAGTGATACCAAAGATCTGCGTCTAGAAGAAGTTGTCCTGCAAACTGATAGCATTGCCATCAATCCCCTCAGCACGGCTCTAGGCAAAATTGAACTGACCCAGCCCACAAACGCCTCAGTCCGCCTAGTTGTCACAGAAGCCGACCTCACACCTGAGCTTACAGCAGTTTTCAGATCAATAGACCACAGTGAGCGAACCAGCCAAACGCATCGTCTTCAGTAATAGGGGTTACAGCTAAGGTGAGTGCTTGATACAGTCCCTCATAGCTACCTGCAGGGTGACAACGCCACCACTGTTTGAGCTTCGACCAGCACCATTCCATCGCTGACAAGTCTCGAGAGTAGGGAGCTAACAAGATTACCCTTGCTCCCACCGCTTCGATGGCAGACTCGACAGTATGGGCATGATTTCAGGTACTCCAAAACGACGATGGCTCCTTTCCAAAGTTGGGGTAGCAGTAGTTTTGTCACCTCAGTAAGAAACACGTCTGTATTTACATCCCCAACACGCTCATG
>PXPT01000049.1 GCA_003021505.1 Cyanobacteria bacterium QS_4_48_99
TCTAGGGTCGGGATTACTGGCAAGGAATTCTTCCAGAGTCATGGGCAGGTTACAGAGACTAACCTCCTATGATCTCTAAAATTATCTAGGATTGCTATACAACTTTTTTGCCGAACAGTT
Source organism: Cyanobacteria bacterium QS_4_48_99 (assembly GCA_003021505.1). Classification (GTDB taxonomy): domain Bacteria; phylum Cyanobacteriota; class Cyanobacteriia; order Cyanobacteriales; family Rubidibacteraceae; genus QS-4-48-99. Next base: position 121 of record PXPT01000049.1, read on the forward strand.
GCCCAGACTGGCAAGCGAAGGTTGCCAAACACCATTAGGCGAATATCTCAAATCAGCAGGACTGTCAGACTAAGCGCAAGTTGACTAAACTTCGCAACAGCAACCGCAAACAGGCTTGAGATTCAAATAACTATAGGAAACTTTGGATTCTGTGCCCTCACCTGCGGCGACCGTTGGTAAACCTCTTAATCTTACGCGCTAATCTGGAATGGAGTGAGTGTAATCTCGCCAAGATTACTCTTGACGTTGTGTCGATTAATTTATATGCAGCAGCACTTTTATTTTGATACGGAAAATAACAACCGTAGAGCCTTTGAACTACCGGGGGCAAAACCGCACTACAATCCTGACAGACCAGGAAAAGTTGAGCATATCTTCCTCGATTTGGTACTCGATATTCCTAACCAGCGCTTCCAGGGGACAAGCACCATCACCTTGAAACCCGTGCGCCGAGGAGTTAACCAGTTAATCCTCGATGCTGCCGATTTAAAGATTGAGTCGGTGCAAATTAATCAGGTTAGCCAACCATTTGACCATGATGGCAAACACCTATCCATCCAATTGCTGCAACCGACAGGGACTGAACCCATCCAAGTGGCGATCGCCTATACTGTAGATTCCCCTCAGCGTGGTCTTTATTTTGTCGGTCCTGACAAGCATTACCCCAATAAACCTACTCAAGTCTGGACTCAGGGCGAAGACGAAGATTCGCGCTTCTGGTTCCCTTGTTTTGACTACCCCGGTCAACTGGCAAGTTCAGAAATCCGCGTTCGGGTTCCCAAGCAATTTCAGGCAATCTCCAATGGGGAACTCGTTGCCACTGAGGAAGTGGGAGACGACAAAATTTACCACTGGTCGCAAAAACAAGTCCATCCCACCTACCTGATGACTCTGGCAGTAGGAGACTTTGCCGAAATCCAGGATGAGTGGAAAGGCATACCAGTTACCTACTACGTTGAAAAAGGTCGGGAAGCCGATGCCCAGCGCACCATGGGCAAAACGCCGCAGATGATTGATTATTTCAGTCAGAAGTTTGGCTATTCCTATCCCTATCCCAAATACGCCCAGGTGTGCGTGGATGACTTTATATTTGGGGGAATGGAAAATACTTCCACCACCCTGCTAACGAACCGCTGCCTTCTAGATGAACGGGCAGCACGGGATAATCTGCGGGCGGAAAGTTTAGTTGCTCACGAACTTGCTCACCAGTGGTTCGGGGACTTAGTGGTGATTAAACACTGGTCACACGCTTGGATTAAGGAGGGAATGGCTTCTTATGCCGAGGTACTGTGGACAGAACAGGAGTATGGCAAAGATGATGCAGCTTACTACCTCTTGAACGAAGCCCGTAGCTACTTAGAAGAAGACACTTCCCGCTATCGCCGTCCCATTGTCACCAATGTCTACCGGGAAGTGATGGAACTGTATGACCGTCACCTCTACGAAAAAGGCGCTTGTGTCTATCACATGATAAGGGCGGAGTTAGGCGAAGAGCTATTTGAGCAAGCGATTCAAACCTTCGTTCAGGACAATGCTCACAATACAGTCGAAACCATCGACCTGTTACGGTCAATTGAAAAGGCAACCGGGCGCAACCTCTCCTTCCTGTTTGACCAGTATGTCTTTCGAGGTGGGCATCCCGATTTTCAGGTGGCTTATGCCTGGGACGCAGAGAGTCAACTGGCAAAACTAACCATTACCCAAACTCAGGCTCAGGATAAAAACGGCGACAGCAACGAGTTATTTGACTTGAAGATTCCCATCGCATTTGGCTATCTCCCCGAAGGTGGCACAAGTGAGGCAAGCTTGAAAACGCTCACCCTACGAGTGAGTGAAGCTGAGCAAAGCTTTTATTTCCCCTTAGATGAGAAACCTCAGTTTGTCAGTTTTGATGTTGGCAACAAATTCCTGAAAACCGTGTCGTTGGAATATCCGACTCAGGAACTAAAAGCGCAGCTTAAGCATGACCCCAATCCCATCTCGCGCATTAATGCTGCTGAGGCGTTAGCGAAAAAAGGCGGACTCGACGCAGTGAAAGTGCTTTCGGAGTCCCTTAGCCATGACCCATTCTGGGGCGTGCGACTCGAAGCGGCGAAACAGTTGGCAACAGTAAAACTTGACCAGGCAGTAACGGCTTTGGTTGCTGGGTTAAAAAATGGCGATTCCCGCGTGCGTCGCGCTGTGGTGGAAGCTTTGGGTAAATTCAAGACTGTAGAAAGCTACGAAACCGTCAAGGAGGTGGCTGAGAAGGGAGATGCAAGCTACTATGTCGAAGCTTCTTCTCTTCGTTCCCTTGGTGGTATGGTTTCGGGCACGTTAAAAGAGAAAGAAGGGGAAGTTATCCAACTGCTAAAGCAGGTGCTTCAAGAACGCTCCGGTTGGAATGAAGTGGTGCGTTCTGGTGCTATGGGTGGATTGAGCCAGATGAAGACATCTTCCCAAGCAGTAGATGCCATTTGGGAATACGCCCAGCCTGGCGTGCCTCAATCGCTGCGTTTGGCGGCAATTGGGTCTTTGGGAGCAGTTTCTACGGGGCAAACGCAAGCACAAACAGAGTCGATTCTCGAACAGTTGGACGCTCTCTCTGGGGAAACTTTCTTCTTAACGCAAGTGTCAGTGGTTTCAGCACTCAAGCAAATGCAAACCCCTAAGGCAATTAGCGTTTTGCGCTCCCTTTACGAGCAAACTTCAGATGGGCGAGTGCGTCGCCTTGCTCAAGAGGGTATAGAGAAGGTGCAGGAAAATCTCGGCTCGGACAAAGCAGTTAAACAACTGCGCGAGGAACTCGACGAAATTAAACAAGAAAACACCGAACTCAAAAGTCGGTTAGCCAAGCTAGAAGCACAAGTGGGTTAGCAGGTTAGAGGTTGCAGGTTGCAGGTTAGAGGTTGCTGATCAACTTAGTTATACATAACCTTTAACTTTCAACATTCAACCTTTAACCCTATGTTGCATTCCCTCCCCAGCCCTGCGATGATAGTAGCTTAAGGAATTTGTAGTTTTGTATACTGTCATTAAATCTGCCTAATCAACAGGCAAGAATAAGTACCGTGACTCAGCAACCAATGGTTTCTCCTGAGTTGAGGCGAGGTCGTAGATTATTCCGCCGTAAATCGCGAGCCGTTGCTCAACCACAGCGCAAGCGTTATGATGCCAAGGTGATCGCGCAGTATTATCGCAAACGACCTTTGCAAGTAATTAGGCGTGCCCTAACCATTATTTGGGTTCTGGGTGGATTTGCATTGCGTCTTAGGATTGACAAATGGCGCGGGCAAACCGAGAAAAATAAATTCAAACGCGCCAGCGAATTGCGGCAGATGCTCACTCGCCTGGGACCCACATTTATTAAAGTTGGTCAGGCACTTTCGACCAGACCAGATTTAGTTCGCAAAGACTTTTTAGAAGAATTAACCAAGTTACAAGACCAACTGCCACCCTTTGATAATGCGATCGCTTTTTCCATTCTGGAGGAAGAACTGGAACGCCCTCTAAGCGAGGTTTATCGAGAAATTTCCCCTGATCCCATTGCTGCGGCAAGCTTAGGTCAAGTCTATAGTGCTGTTTTGCACTCCGGGGAGAAAGTCGCGGTTAAAGTCCAGCGACCAAGTTTGGCACCGAAACTAACACTCGACCTCTACCTAATGCGGTGGGCAGCAAATTGGTTTACCCCCTGGCTGCCACTCAATCTAGGGCATGACCTGACCATGATTATTGATGAGTTTGGTGCCAAATTATTTGAGGAGATTGACTACCTCAACGAAGGAATCAACGCCGAAAAATTTGCCGCCAACTTCCGCAATCATTCTGGAATAAAGGTTCCTGCTGTCTACTGGCTCTACACAACTGCTCATGTCCTCACCTTAGAGTGGATTAACGGCTACAAGCTCACAGATACCGAAAAAATTCAAAGCGCAAATTTAGATGAAGATGCCTTAATTGAAATCGGCGTTGTAGCAGGGTTACGCCAGCTATTAGAACACGGTTTTTTCCATGCTGACCCCCATCCGGGAAATTTACTTGCCACACCTGATGGTCGCATGGCTTACCTCGACTTCGGGATGATGGATCAGCTGCAGGAAAATACCAAGGAAACCATTGCCAGCTCAGTGGTTCACCTGATTAATCGGGATTACTATGCTTTAGCAGGAGACTTTATCGAACTGGGATTTTTAACCCCAGACACAAAAATTGAACCCATTATTCCTGCCCTAGAAGAAGTGCTAGGCAAGGGAATGGGGGAAAGTGTTCGTAACTTTAACTTCAAAAGCGTTACTGACCAATTTTCGGAGTTGATGTATGATTATCCTTTCCGGGTTCCCGCGCAGTTTTCGCTGATTATCCGTTCTGTAGTTACTCAGGAAGGACTGGCACTGAGCATTGATCCCGATTTCAAAATCGTGGACGTTGCCTTCCCCTACGTATCGCGACGTCTACTTAGGGGTGAATCGCCCGAAATGCGGCGGCGTTTGGTGGAAGTATTGTTCCAAGACGGGAAGTTTCAGTGGCAGCGACTAGAAAACATGATTGCTATTGCTCAGGCAGATGAGCAATTCGACTTGTTACCCACTGCCCAGCTAGGATTGCAATATCTTCTCTCCGAGGAAGGACGATACTTGCGAGATCAGCTCTTACTTGCCCTAACAGAAAATGAGCAACTTCACACCGAGGAAGTCCAGCGTCTCTGGAATTTAGTTAAGGAAGACCTCAAGCCCAGGCGATTGTTTGACGTTGCCCTGAATACTCTCAGAGAGTTCTCCACCGAGGAAGTCGCTGCCCTCATTCCCAAGGAATAATTCGGAATTCAGAATTCAAAATTCGGAATTTAACCTTCTGCCTTCTTATAGTGACAATTGACTACTGACTATGTATAGTTTGCCTGAACCGCCTTATTTTTTACTCGTTTTTGGTTTATTTGTGGGGATTAGCTGTGGTTTAGCGTTTGAAGCCAGTCTCAAACAAAAAGTACGAGAATGGTCACAAAGTCGTTCTACCCAAACCATAGCGCGACTAGGAGAACTGCAATTATTGCTCCCATTTCTAGGGATTTGCGTGGGGATTTGCGTGTTTCTCGCGGCTGGCTTAGAAATATTTACCATGGCACGTAAACTCTCTTATGCGATCGCCCTGCCGATGACGGTTTTTACCGGGTATCTCATTTGGTCTCAACTCGCTAAACTGTTGCTGCAATTAGAGCGAGGAGGCTCGCGGGCGATTGATTTGGATGCCTTGGAGTAACGCTTAGGGCATTAACTGCAATAAGAGGCTAAAATCGTGCAGGTTATCAGCTCAATAGCAGCTCAACCTCAAACAGCACTAGAGAATATGCTTGACAGTTTTTCATCTCTGAGAAAAGTTGCAGTTTACGGCGGATTAACTGCCGCCCTAGCGTTTGCCTCCCCCAAACCAGCTCACAGCCAGGTTGTTCCCCAACCCTGGGTATCAGTAGGTTCTGAAGACGAAGCGATTAGCTATGCCGCCGGAGCCAGATTTCTCGATTTTGGCGTGGAAGTGGGCGGAGGTGGAGAAGCGGAAGGAGAATTTGGCATTGATGTGCTGAAATTCGTTAGCGTGCCCCTAGTCTCGCCCTATGTCGGTTTGGGATGGTATTCCGGCGATGAAAGTTTTGCTTACTCTGCCGGCGTTCAAGTTCGCCCTCCGGGAAATGTATTTGTGGGGGTAGGGTATCACTCGCTTCGCGGCATCAACGGGCAAATCGGGGTGAAATTTTAATGATCGCGAGGTAACTGTTTGATAGCACCAATCCATCGCCCTACTTCTGTAAGGGTTTCACTGTCACTCATGAAGCACCACCCCTTCATCTCTAATTTGTACAGAGCTTCCTCTAGCTAGTCTCGAACGAAGAATGTCTCTGCTTTATTGAAAAACTGTTTAGGCAGGCGTTCAGCAACTCCCCATTCAAGGAGTGATACCTAGTCTGCCCTTCTTTTCGGAGTTGGAGTAACCCAGCCTCAGCCAGTGTCCTGGAGTGGTAGCAAAACAGGGCTAGACTAATATTTAATTAATTGGCAATACTAGTTCCACTGAGTTCCCCCGAATCTGCCAGCAACTGCATAATTTGTACTCGTGTTGAGTCAGAGAGCGCTGCAAATACCTTAGCCCGTTTTGAACTGTTATCGAGTTCAATTGCAGGCGGAGAGATAACTTCAGCATCATCATATTTCTCAGTCATGGCTAGCTCAAATGCTCTCATTAGATCCAAAGTAGCTTCTAATCACTTAGACCCGTTCTGAGTCGTTGCGATCTCCTGTATTAAATCCCTACTTGATTTTCTTAAGAGGGTGTTTGAAAAGTAGAAAAGCTTTCATGGCGTAATCTGTCAGTACGAACAAATGCGGACAGAGCCATGAAAGCCTTGTACAAATCCTATCCAAGTAACCTGACCAGTGACCAATGGGCAATCATGGAACCCTATTTACCCGCAGCTAAACCGGGAGGACGGCCTCCTAGGGTGAACTTACGTGCCGTTTTGGACGCGATCTTTTACTTCCTGTATTCTGGATGTGCTTGGAGAAGGTTCCAGGGGACTTTCCCGCTTGGGCTTTCCGTCTACACTTACTTCCAAGGGTGGCGAGAGCAAGGAGTCTGGGAGCGCATCAATCCCTATCTGAGACAGTGGGTGCGCCTGGGACGAACCGTTCTATCAGCCCCAGTGCTGCCATCATCGACACTCAGTCGGTGAAAATCGGTAGCTTAACCAATCTCGCCTGTGGAGCAAGATCGAGGGAAGGGGGTGAAAGGACGCAAACGGCATAAACTGCTCGACACCTTGGGTGGGGTGATCATAGTTGTAGTGACAGCCGCTCAGGTTTCTGACCAAGCCGGAGCACGGCAACTCTTTCAAAAACTCCAGCCTCGACAACGCTGGTTACAACGATTAACGCGAGATTGGGGCTGACGGTGCTTCTCGGGGGCAAGATTTTCTGAAATGCGTCTTTGATACCTATCGATGGATTTTGGAAGTTGTCTGACGCCAACACCAACAACCCGGATTTCGGGTCATGCCCAAACGAGGGGTGGTTGAGCGCACCTTCGGCTGGTTGCACTCTCTGTCGGCGCTTGAGTAAAGACTATGAAGTTCTGCCACCAAGTGAAGAAGCGTTCATCTACATCGCAATGATTCGACTGATGGCTAAACTACTCGCGTAGCCGTTGAAACTTTTCAAACGCCCTGTTAGGAATCTCCAGAGCAACTTTTCGTCTGGGATTTGTGGTAGGTCCAACCTTGAGCTATTTCGCGCAGAAACTACCAACGCTGCCTGGTGTTTCCTCGCTAGGTATGAGTTTCCTAGTGGGGGGGGGCGGGATCGCCTTAGTCGCTACTCTGTTGACTACTTTTTTTCCTGCCAGAAACATGATCACAAAAGCAACAGTTTCAACTGAACTGGCGTGATTTTAGCTTTAGCAAAATTGCTTCGCATCTTAATCGATTTAGGTGGGCAAGCATGTTTATATCAGGGCTATTTCATTCTAAAAAGAGATCAAACCTGCTCCAGGCCCAATCCACATTTTCCCTGTGCCTGAGCCATCTTGGTAAATACTGCATCTCGATA
>PXPT01000050.1 GCA_003021505.1 Cyanobacteria bacterium QS_4_48_99
GAAAGATTGTAAATAGGCGCTAATTCTGTTGCTATTGAATTAGAAAACTCCCAAACTGCTGGCTTAGGAGTTAGGTATGTATTTGCAATTTAACCAAAAAAATTAATATCTAGAACTTGCTCTGCTGTAAATGGACACTGCTCAGGAAAAGTTGCGCCGCTTAGTCCAGTTTTGGTAATAGCTCTGCGGCGAGCTTTGGGGTAGTTTTGCTCAAATTGGCTCAAGAAGTAGTTATAGAGAATTTTTGATTCTAGTAACTGCTCCAAGTTGAGACGAAAAGCATCAATTTCGTCTCGCCACCCCCTTGCACAACGTTCGTGTTCAGCATTCCAGTATTGCAGCAGAAGCAAGTGAATCATGATTTGAATGGTGTAACTGTCCACCGCTCTGCGGTCTGAAGCTGCCAATCCCTCAATTTCCTCAATTAAATGTTCCCAGTCCAGGTTGTCTGTGTCGCGTTCTCGCAGTTGTTTGAGCGTGATTTGTAACCACTCATGAAAATCTTGTTCGTAGAGAGTAGTGGTGTTCATTGGCAATGCCTTCCTAAAGTAAAAAATTCAGCACGATCATTTTCGGGACTGCCAGAATCTGTATAAGTATTTGATAGCTATGGCGAAGTGCTTCCAGGCGATAATTTTCTATCCCATTCCTGCTTTGCGCTTTCTGAGCCTCCAAGCACCTAAAGCACTGCCTGCTAAAAGCGTGCCAGCGAGAAAAATTGTAAGCGAACGTGATCGCAAATTCTGTTGCCATTGCATTAACTGGCAGTTACGAATTGTCGCGATGCGACTTGACGCTTCCCTTTCATTACCATTTGCACGCCACCAGCAGGAGCAATCGTCACACCACGACGTTGGGGTTTGACGGGTTTGTTCTCTGCCAACTCAAGCTGATAATGGGAGAGAATTGTTGCCAGCACAAGCTTCATCTCTAACTGTGCCAAAGCTGCACCCAGACAGCGGCGGTTGCCGCCACCGAAAGGTATAAACTCATAGGGGGAGTATTGGTGCTCAATGAAGCGATCGGGTTTAAACTGATTGGGTTCAGGATAAAGGTCTTCCCGATGATGCGTCAGATAAATACAGGCAGTCACCAGGGTATTCGCTTCATATTGCCGTCCCATAATTTCCATTGGAGAGTTGGTGAAGCGCCCAAAGGCAATGGGGGCAACCGGATAAATTCGTAGGGTTTCGTTGCAAACGGCGCTAAGGTAAGGTAGTCGGTAAATTGCCAAGGGGTCGGGGTGATCTCCCAGGCTATCGATTTCTTCTCGAAGTTTCTCTCGCACTTGAGGGAACTTGTGAACCCAGTAGAGCGCCCAAGCAAGAGCAGTGGCGGTGGTTTCGTGACCTGCAAACAGCAGAGTGAGCATTTCATCGCGCAACTCTACATCAGTCATGGGCTGACCATTTTCATCCCGTGCCGACAGCATTAAACTGAGAACGTCCTTGCCTTGGAGTTCCGGTTGGGCACGCCTCTCGCTAATTTCTTCTTGAAGTAAGTCGTGGATTTGCTGTTTGCGCTGCATCATTTTCCCCCAAGGACTCCAACCGCCCCAATCTTTTTGCAAAGCGGGGAAAAACAGGGCACTAGAGCGCAGGGGGGAACCAGTGGTGTCCAGGACTTCCGCTAGCAAGGGTTTCAGTTGTTGATAGCGCGATCCTTCACTCAGCCCAAAGACAGCATGTAGGATTACTTGTAGGGTAATATCTTGCATGGCGCGACGCGCGGTGAAGGGGTTGCCCTGCATCCACTGACTTGCTGCCCCTTCTGTGATCTGAGCAATAGTGCGCGCATAGGATTGCATCCGCTCTCCGTGAAAAGGAGGCATCAAGAGTTTGCGCTGGCGCTTGTGGCGATCACCATCTAACAAAAACAAAGAGTTCTCCCCCACCAAGGGTCGTAAAATGCCACTAGCCCGCCCCGAGTCAAACTGTTTCCCATCAGCGGTAAAAATGTCTTGAATTGCCTGCGGGTGGCTAAAGAAGACGAAGTTGTTACACCGCGACAGTCGTAACGTGAACGTATCCCCATAGCGTTGGGCACAGTCATCGAGGAAACGATAGGGAGTCGCAACCCATTTCAGGAGCTGCAAAAAGCGGGGGATTTGCGGACCATCAGGCAGTTGACTCACAGCAATTTCTCCTTAATTCGTTCTGGGTGCAAGCCTGGGAGTATGGCGTTGCATAATTGTGGGTTAAAGGTCATCCGAGTGAGGAGTTGGGTGAATGCAGCAGTGTGGTGAGGTAGTGAAGTGGCGAACAAGCACTTATCATCCCCCCATCTCATTATCCCTTCATCTTTTTATCGCCTCTTGTCCCCGTGTCCTGTGCTAGCTTTACCATCCCATCAACGCCTAGCATTTGGGAGCGATCACCTGCTATTACACTTTTCAATTTAACGAATAAGAAATTTAACCGTCGCTACGGGGCATTCCAGGGTGGTTAAATTGTACGATCTAGCTAAGATAAGAAACCTCAAAGCTAGAGTTAATTAAAGAGGGATTACTATGACCGTTGCGAGCGGGATTCCAGCTTTTTGTGAAGGAATTCAGTATTTTGGTGAAACTCTACCCGGTTTAGACAAATATGGGAGAGAACCTGCCATTGCCACTGGAAAAAAGGCGATTACCAATCCTAGTGACCCTGCCTCCGCTTTCCAGACCATGCTGGGTGCCGATGCCCTACGCTACCTGACTTTGCAAGTCACAGCTAGTAAAGCTTCTGGGCATCCAGGCGGATTTGCCAGTATCGCCGATGGCATTGCCTCCTTAGTGATGTTGGGCTACAAAAACATCATTACCGAAGTGGGACACCATGCCCCCGGATTTTATAGCAATATGTTCCTAGATCGTTCCTTAGAGGATATGGGAATTGAGACTGTGCAGCAAATGCGCGATCGCTTCCGGGAACACCAAGGACTCCTGGGACACCTCTCGGGCTACATCCCAGGACTCCTCAACCCCGCTGGTCCCCTGGGACAAGGGCAACACTTTGCGATGGCGGCTGCTTCCCTTCACCGCGACACACTTTTCCCTGTCACGATTGGCGATGGCGGCATCGGTGAGCCTTATGTGATGAGCAGTATCTCTCACTTCCACACTGCCTATCCCGAAATTACTAACTTCCTCCCCATTTTCGTTTGGAATGGTCATAGCCAAGAACACCATAGCATGGTGTCAACCAAGCCGAATCAGGAGATGATCGAGTATTGGGAAGGCAACGGCTTCGAGGAAGTCATTCTTGTTAACGCCAAAGACTACGATGACGCTAACCAACCCGGTGATTATGTCGATAGCACCCAGTTCTCCTTCGAGAAACGCTTGGAATTCACCCAAGCTGTCTTAGAAGCAACTGACAGAGCTGCAAAATCGGCGATGGGCGGTAAGCTGACGGTACTAATTGTCAAACAGCTCAAGGGTTCCGGGGTACACGAGCGGGGTGCGAAAGCCCACAATCTCCATAAACATCACACCCTAGACAACGAGGAAATTGTCAGCACCCTCCAACAGCGTGCCTTGCCTGCCAGGGCTTGGGAGCTAGTGCGTACGAACTTCGAGCGTGCCAGTGGGGGTTCCGCATCCCACCAAGTAGTGACAGAAAGAGAATTGCCGCTACCGGATTTGGGGAAATTGCCCCTAGAAGAGTTGCCCGTAGGAGGCGAAAACAAAGTCGCCACTACCACCATGGGAGAACTGATTATCCATGTGGGACAAAAAGACCCCAACTTCGTCATTTCCAACTCGGATGGTAACGCTGCTTCTGGTATTAGTAATGTTAACCAGGCATTGAAAATTATCCATCCCACTGCTGACGAAACTTATTCCCAAGCGCCTCAAGGTCAGGTTTACGAACCGTTAAGTGAAGATGCCTGTTCGGGGTTGGCAGCCAGTTTAGCTCTAATGGGAGCGCGCACCCTCTGGAGTTCCTACGAAACCTTTGCCATTAATGGCTTACCGATTTGGCAGACAGTGACGCAAGCAATGGCAGAATTGCGTCGCCCTACCCCCTCCACCATTACCCTTTTCACCGCTGGCGCATTAGAGCAGGGACGCAACGGTTGGACTCACCAGCGCCCAGAGATTGAAAACTACATTGCTGCCATGATGCGTAATGGCAACATCTTCCCCTTGTTCCCTCCTGATTCCAACAGCATTCAGGTTTGTTATGAGTGGGCGCTGGCAACCAAGAATAAGGGCATAACCATTACTGCCAGCAAGTCCCCCTTGCCAGTTCGCAGCACATTCGAGCAGACTCGTCAAGCCTTGCAGGATGGGGCGATGGTGCTGCACGAATCCCCTGGAGACAAAACAGTGGTGTTTGCCGTGGTGGGGGATATGCCCCTAATTCCGGTATATGAGGCAGCCGAACAACTAAAATCCCAAGGCATCGGTGCGAAGATTGTCTCGGTGGTTAGCCCTCGTCGTTTGTATCGTCCCCACGATACGGCATGGGAGATTTGCTCGGAACCAGATGGCAATTTCTTAGACGATGCGGGATTTGAGCGGCTGTTTGGTGGTGATGCCCTGATTGGCGTAACGGGTGGCGCTAGTGCCATGCTTGAACCCTTGATGCTACGCAGCAGTGCCAAGCGCGATACTTTCGCTTGGAAGCGAGGCGAAACCACTGCTGGTGCAAGTCAAATTATGGCAATCAATGGTTTAACGGGAAAAAATCTCGCCAAACGGGGAGCTGAATTAGCTCAGTAAGCACTGAATTCATTGCCACAAATGCAGATACCCTGGCTTTTTGCGGTGTATCTGCTTTTTTTATTCCACCAGCCCCTTCGGGGCAAGGAGAAAGGCAAATGGCTTCTCGGAAGGGGAAAGGCGCGCATGCTAAAGCCTAAAGTAAACGTTACCCCTTTTGCCATTTGCAAGAGTGCCTCTTGCCTTTATTATCCCTTTTGCCCTTTGCAAGAGGGCCGCAATGCCCTTCTTTCATTACCTTTTGCCTCTTGCCTTACTCGAAGCCTCTTGCCCTCTGCCTTCATTGAAGCTGATCATAGCGAGCCTACTGGCTGCATGTTAATTTTGCGGGCGGCTAGCTCGAAGCGTGGTGTTGGTGAATAGATGAATGGTAGTGGCGCTGCTCTACTATGTTGGGGTTACGTTCTGGGCTTACTGTTAACCGGGATTTTAGGAGTTTCCGCTCAATTTGTTCCCTGGCAAGAGTGGGCTGGACTCGCTCTCGGAGCTGCGCTGTTAGGAATGGTAGCGGCAACGGTTATGCCACGCTTTTGGCGGATGGGACCAAGCTGGAAAGCGTGGGTTGCGGCTGGGCTGGTTGCGGCTTTGGCAATTGTCTATTTTCAGTTTCGCGTGCCTGAGCCTGGTGCAAATGATGTCAGTCGGCGGGTTCCTGAAGAAGAGTTCGCGTCTGTACAGGTGGAAGGCAAGGTTTTGAGTATGCCAGCTGTCACTCGCAGCGATCACGCGCGTTTTTGGTTGCAGGCAAAGCGACTCCGTGAAAATACTGAGGTAACTGGCAAATTATATGTAACCATCCCTTTACTACAAGCAACTGGCATCTATCCTGGGCATCGCGTGGTTGTTACAGGCAATCTCTATCAGCCTCAACCTGCTTTGAATCCAGGCGCTTTTGATTTTGAGGCATATCTTGCCAGAGAAGGCGCTTTTGCGGGGTTGAATGGACGTGAGGTGGAATTTGCTCAAAAAGGGCAGGGAAAGCCTTGGGGATGGTGGCGACTGCGGCAGCGCATTATCCGCGCCCAGGTGCGCTGGCTGGGAAGTCCAGCGGGGCAGCTAGTAAGTTCGATGGTTTTGGGACGACGCGCGGTGGATTTGCCCTACGATCTCCGCGATCGCTTTATCCGGGCTGGACTGGCACATGTGTTGGCGGCTTCGGGATTTCATGTCTCTCTCATTCTGGGTGTGGTGTTAAGTGCGACGCGGCGTTTTTCCGAGCGAACGCAGTTCAGTATCGGATTGGGGACATTGGTGATCTACGTGGGTTTGACAGGCATCCAGCCCTCGGTGATGCGAGCAGCGATTATGGGAGTGGCGGGACTAATTGCTTTGAGCGGCGATCGCCAAGTGAAACCCCTGGGAGCGCTCCTGTTAGCAGCAACACTTTTGCTACTGTTTAATCCACTCTGGATCTGGAATTTGGGCTTTCAGCTCAGTTTTTTAGCAACGCTGGGATTAATTGTCACGCTGCCAGCCTTAACCGCAAGATTAGACTGGATTCCCCCTGCGATCGCTACCGCAATTGCGATTCCTCTCGCAGTCTTCCCCTGGATTTTGCCCCTTCAGCTCTACGTTTTCGGGGTTATTCCCACTTACAGCATCTTCGTGAATGTGATTACTGTCCCGCTGAGTATCATTATTACCTTGGGTGGAGCAATCAGTGGTTTAGTGGCGTTAATTTTCCCCCTAGCCGGAAGTGCGCTAGCTTGGTTACTTTACTACCCGGCTCATCTGCTTATTGCGATTGTACAGTTTTTTACCAGCTTGCCTGGAAGTTCCCTAACCTTAGGAACGATTGGGCTAGTGCAAGTTTTTACGCTTTATGGGCTAATGGGATTAGTTTGGCTGAGTCAGTGGTGCCAAAAGCGGTGGGGATTAGTTGCCTTGTTTGCGGTGGGGTTAATTGCGTCTCCGATGGTGTATAGTCATGCGGCGTCGATGCGAGTCACGGTGTTAGCAACTAGCGGGGAACCAGTTGCGATTATCCAAAATCGGGGAAAAGTGACATTAATCAATAGTGGGGAAGCAGATACAGTTCAGTATACAGTGCTACCTTTTCTGCAACAGCAAGGAATTGCTCGGCTCGATTGTGCCGTAGCGCTTTCGGCAGATCGTGATCGCGGCTGGTTGCAAATCAGGAAAAATGTAGCTGTGGAAGCTTTTTGGCGTAACCCAGCTTTGCAAGAAAAGTTTTCTTCACCTAGCCAATCTCTACCAGTCGGGGAAAAAGTGTCAGTGGGCAATAGCGCCATGACTTTAGTTAGTGCCCGTCCTCCCTTGTTAAAGTTACAAATCCGCGATCGCGATTGGCTGTTTTTGGGTAAGGTTCAACCTAGTGAAAAGGATGCGTATGGGAAAATACAAACAAGTCCCCAGGTGCTTTTGTGGTCTGGTAACTCCTTACCTTCAGACTGGTTAGAAACTTTGCAACCGCAAGTAGCGATCGCTTCCTCGTCAACGGTGGATGCAGACACGCTCCTACAACTGCGATCGCAACACACTCAGCTATATAAGACAGGTCAAGATGGGGCAATTCAGTGGACACCCCATGCCGGGTTTGAAACCACTCACTCACAAGTCGATGCTGATGCTGCTTTCGACTATTAAGCCGCCTTTGCCAGTCCTTCCTAATGCTTGCGAAATTGGTTAAGATATTAGTTGGAATAAAACCGGGGCGATTAGCACAGCGGTAGCGCGCTTCCTTCACACGGAAGAGGTCACTGGTTCGAATCCAGTATCGCCCACTCAAAATGTCGATTGCCACTCTATTTGTCAGTGTTGCCAAATTAGTGTCGTCTTGACAAATTAAATGTCGCTAGGGTTTGTGAACACAAAATCTGCCATCCTGCCTATCTGAGACTAGCAGAAGAAACATACCAGCAGATCGAGGCTTTGCTGCCGCGCCAGCGCGGTAACGTTTCCTGAAGTCACCGGCAAGTACTCCATGCCATGTTGTAGG
>PXPT01000051.1:0-32509 GCA_003021505.1 Cyanobacteria bacterium QS_4_48_99
GTTTCTGGAGTTTTTGCGCCCCTTGGTGCGCGAGAGCGAGGGCAAAATCTTTCTCATGGTTGACCGTGAACCCGTGCATGGAGGGCACCGCGTCCAGGAGTGGCTACCGGCACTGGGAGCACATGGAACTGTTCTATTTACCGCCTTATGTCCCGAGCGCAACCCAGAGGAGTACTTCCACCAGGAGATCTTGGCCCATGCTAGGCGCCAGGGGCGGCCTCACCATGTAGCCGGACTGAAGCGAATGGTGCGCACTTACTTACACCGCATCCAGCAATGGCGGGAAAAGTGAAGCCATTTCTTCTGGCTACCCCAACTGCAAGATGTAGGCATCTGATTGTGATCTATTTAGATAAAAAAATAACTTAGGGATGCAACGGCAGCAAGTGCCATTGAGGGCAGTGTCGTGGTGAGGCGGTTGTATTCACTTTTTCTGATTTAGAGTGCAGCGATTTACTGACTTAGCAAAGTATCAACCCACCAACATGGCTGTAAGTCGCTAAAAAGTAAACTAAAAGTAATTATTTTGTGACTAATATTTTTTAATTAACCATAGTTACAGGTATTCATTTTGCCATTTGCCTGCTGCCCTATTCGTTTATATGGTGAGCGGAATGGGGAATTGGTGCTATATGCGATCCCCAAAAATAGTGTCCTGGCTACCATGCACAGTCGCTTCGCTCCAATTCAACGATGCTCGCGCGTAGCAGATTTCTGCGCGTCGGTTAAAAGTTAAAAATTCAAGTTACACAAGACAGGAAAAAAATCTTAGTTTGTTGAAGGAAAAACTTGGCGAGATTCGAGATGAGCTTTAATTTCCTTGCGAGTTTGCCAGACGGGACGCAATTCGCCATGGGCATACAGCGGCAACTGATCGCCAACGTGGGGAGAGCCGGGTTGAGTGGCGTTACCGTAGACGGTTAGCACCTGGGCGCGAGGTGGATGGGCAAACTCAATAGCGGCGATGTAAGCATCCCCGGCAACTGCTCGCAAGTTTCCCTCTTCTGCTGGGGCGAAATTAAGCACTCGAAAGCTTCCTAGCTCCCCGTTTGCGCCACTAGCGGGTAAATCTTGGTTGCCATAGCGCAGCCGTGCCACTTCGCCCCACGGGACATCTAATGCGCCGTAGCGCGATCGCATTTGAGCTGCAATCTCCTCTAGAAGTGCCACAGCACAATTTAAGTCACCTAAACCATCCGGCGTTGTCAGTGGGGCGCTCTCCTGCCAGGGTGTTGCAAATAACCCAGAATCCTCTACCGAAAATGCCCATAAATAAAAGAGTACCGCCCCTCTGCTATCGGCGTTGGCTTCTTTATCCCAGGCTTCGAGAACATCTGCTGCCTCTCCCGCTAACTCGTTGCCCAATTGTCGTGCTGCTGGAATCAAATCGTCCCAGAGGCGGTTCGCTAGTTCTAGATGAGAGGAAAATTTATCAGCAATCATTGCCTCAAAGCTGATGGGTGCATCTTGATTGAGCATATCAATCGAACGCTGGGGGCGAAAAATATTACTGGTTTCGCCTAAAGAAGCAGGAGTGAGGTAAGTAGGGTAATTGCTGGGGTTGAGAATGCGAGGAAAGGTACTTGTCCAGGGGGGATCATTGGCATTCTGCAACCAGCCACTATCTGGGTTGAGCAGGCGGGGTAAATCCGAGTAAGGATGGTAGTCTCTCCACAGCGTTTCGGAAGTATCTCCTGGAACAATGCCCTGCCAGTAGTCCCAATCTCCCTGAGAACGTTTTGGCACTTGCGCGTTAAAGAGATAGAGAATCTGCCCGTTTTGGTCAGCGTAGAGAATGTTAAATAGGGGCAACTGTAAGCGCTGTAGGGCTGCCTCGAATTGGTTAAGATTAGTGGCTTGTGCCATTGACCAAAACTGCTGGATGAGGTGGGGGTGATCTAAACCCACTACCCGCACTGCCGTGGCTTTCCCGTCTTGAGCAGCAATAATGGGTCCGTGAATGGAACGACGCACTACTAACTTCTCTTCCCGCAGTGTGCCATCCGCTTGCTTCACTTGCAGGATTTGCGTTTCTGTCTCTAACGAGCGCACTCCTTCATTCCAACGATAGCCTCCATCGACAAGGGTTAATTTGTAGAAGTCCACGCCATCAAACGGATTGACAGTTAGCGTCCAGCCGAGATGATCGTTAAAAGCGATCGCCAATGCAGGCATTCCCACTACTGCTGTGCCATAAGCATCAATCCCTGGTGCGCTAAGTTGCGCTTCGTACAAATGATAGATATCTGACCAAGGTAAATGGGGATTGGCGAGTAACATGGCATTGTCGCTGGCAGAATGAGAAGGCGCGATCGCCCAACTATTGGAACCTGCCAGGGGTTGGTTGCGACTCACAGACGCTACTTGCTGCGGATTAAGCACAAAATTGAAATGGATTGCCTGTTGCATGTGTGCCAGCACATCCACTCCATCTACGGGCAACACCGCCTCAACTTCATCATCAATCTGATCCCCATTCTGTTGGACATATTCATTAATTCCTGTCGCAAACTCATCGATATAGCGCCGCATCTGCTGGCTTTGCGCTTCATACCATTCCTGCGCCCGCGTGGGAATTCCCATCGTCCTCACGTATCGATCCGATTCCAGATACGTCTTACCCCAATACTCCGCTGCCCTTCCTCGTGCTTGCCCATATAGTCGCAAAACTATATTCCCGTGGCTTTGCATCTGTGCCCAGCCAAAAGCGTGAAATAATCCCTCCGCATCCTTGCCATAAATATGCGGTACACCCCAACTATCCCAGAGAATTTCGGTTTGGTTTGTTTGGCTCACGGAAGTGCAGGTACTCAACAGTAAAGCGATAACAAGACTCAGCAGGAGCAAGAAAGTTTTGTATAGAGGCATTGTATAGGTGGCAAGCAATAATTGAGCTGACCGAATCTAGTATAAACTTTGAGCTGCAATCGCCCTACCTTCACCCACGAGTGATAGCTTCACAAGCAAGTTAAACTAATTAGCAATTATCAATGCACAGTTCGCAAATAACTGTCCTGTAACCAATTTGCAGTTGCGAATTGTCAATTTTTTAACTCTTCTATCTACAATCAGTGAATTTTTGGATTTACAACGAGCTTGGGTTAAGCCTAATATTTAGACTTAGAGCTGATTTATAAAATAAACCTAAAAAAGAGAAGTGTAAATATCAAAGGATTACGCGCATCCCATGTCAGCTATCATCACGAGGGAACGCCCTGATACATCCGATGCCATCAGCTTGATTACAGAACTGGAAGCCCTTCTTGAACCTTTTTATCCTCCCGAAAGCCGTCATGGGTTCAGTGTCGACAAGTTGCTTGCCGAGGACGTGGCGTTTTTCTTGCTGCGCGCAAACGAGACACCGGCGTGTTGTGGCGGCATTAAATTGGTGGGCAGTGAGTATGGCGAGATCAAGCGGATGTATGTGCGTCCACAATTCCGTGGACTAGGGTTCGCAAAGTTGATGGTCAATCATTTGGCATACTATGCCCATGTTCACAACATCACGTTGCTGCGCTTAGAAACTGGGATTCACCAGCGAGAAGCAATAGGGCTTTACGAACGGCTAGGCTTTTACCGCATTCCCCCGTTCGATTCCTACACCGACGACCCACTCAGTCTGTGTTATGAGAAGCGGCTCACGTGACGATCACTAAGCACCAGAACCTAGCAAATGCCTGAAGATGTCCGTAGATCTCTACAAATATAGCTGTTGCCAGTAGTATACTGTTTTTATCTTTCTTTATAAATTACCTCTTAGGACGCTACCGGCGTCTCAGCAAAGATGATGAACTTTTGCCAGAAGTCAGTAAGGCGATGATTTATGGAGCAATGATTAGACTAATGCTCAATCGTGTTGTCTCTTCAGGTTCACTTTATAAATCACCTCTGATCTATCTTGCTTTAAAAGTAATAATTCAGATTTCAAGTATAAAAAATAAACCAAATTTTCAAGTTTTTGGTTAAAATGATAGAACTTGCAAAGTAGCTTGAACCGGGTGGGGTGGGAAATTAAATGAAGCGAATTATCTGTTTGAATTCAGGTTCAAAACAATCTTTAGAAAAACTAACAAATCGCTTTCGCGGAAAAATTATCACCTCAAAGCCACAAGCCGCACGAAGGCTGCAAGTGCCACACTACGATTTGGAGAGTTTAGCGCGATCGCTGCTTTTTCGTGATCGCCTAACAGTTGCCTCTCCCTTAATTGCATATCGTACCCGGCGCGACGCAGTTAGAGAAGTAATCGAAACTTCCGATATTGAAGGAACTGCCCGCGCTCAAACCCCAGCACTCCAAGCAATTATCCGAGCGGGGATTAATCCAGACATCTTAAGAGAAACCTCTAGCTCACATCGGGTGCAACAATTAGCAAGTTTAGTCGAGGTATACCAAACGCTACTTAGGAAAAATCGACGAATCGACTCGGCAGAAATTTTTTGGGAAGCAACCCACTTGCAGCCAGAGCGACAGCCCATTTTGGTGTACGGCTATTTCCAGCCTCGCCTCGATGAACTTGCTTTTTTAGATGCGATCGCAGGTGAGGGAAGCACATTCATTCTTTCCGGTGGTAACACCGAAATCTTTACTAACAATCGTGAGGCATTGCAGTGGCTACAACAGCAAGGTTGGTGTATATCAAATGGAGAAGAGGAAACCCCCGACTCTCTCGGAAAGCAACTTCAGCAATGTTTTCTAAGCGAGGCAGCAGTCCCTACCGGGGTGAACTTTCACGCCTACTCCCACCTAGAAGCGGAAGTGCGGGGAGTGCTTGCTCAAGTGAAAGCGCTTTTAAGTCAAGGCGTGGCAGCCAACAACATCGTCCTAGTGGCTCGCGACGAAACCCTTTACGGTTCCACTATCCTGGATGTCGCCTGGGAGTACGAGTTACCAGTACGCGCCCTCTACGACATTCCCTTGCAGGAGACTCGCGTTGGGGTATGGCTGCGGCTATTGCTAGAAACCATCCAGGAGAACTTTCCCTTTGAACTTACTGCTGAACTCCTCGCTCATCCCCTTGCAGAGCAATTACCTGCTCAACTCTGGTCAGAAGTGCGAAAACGTCCTCCCCAGGGACTTCAGCATTGGCAAGAGTTGGGAATTGACTTCTCCACTCTCAACTGGGGGCAGCAAGATTACCGTGCTGAGTGGGTGCAACGCTTGCAGGAGGTCCTGAGTGACTTTCAAATCCGACAAAATAGCGGTTTTTGGGCACGAGAAATTGTGGCTTTCTATAAGCTTCAGGAAGCCTTAGTTACCCTGAGTGCGCCTGAAACTGAACGGATTAGCTTGGAAGCGTTTGCCCAAGACGTACTTGATACGCTAGCGCTGCTGAGTGTCCCTGCTCAACCTGGTAGGGGAGGCGTGGAATTGCACGCACCGCTTTCTTTATTGGGGACAAGGTACCAATACGTTTTTGTTTTGGGTAGCGCTGAGGGCATTTTACCTGCTCCCATTGAGAATGACCCAGTGCTGGATTTCCAGGAACGCAAGCAGTTAATGCGAGCAGGATTGCCGTTAGAATCGGCTGCCCAAACTGCTCAACGCGAAGCCTTTTCCTTCTACGCCCTCTTGGAGGTGGCAACAACCGCCGTCACTTTCTCTTATCCGCAACTCCTGGGTAAGGAGGAATTATTACCCAGTCCCTACCTGGAGCAGTTGGGTGTTAAACCTTGCTCCCCCTCCTCCTTACCCATTGCCAGTCCCGAAGAAGCACGTCGGGTTGACCTCAGACAAGAGCATTCTGCCTCAGACGCGGTTTTAGCCAACGCCATCCATGCCTGGAGAGTGGAGCAACGCCGGGAAAGTTCCCAGGAACCGGACGAATACGACGGCGTGGTGGGATTGCCGATTGAGCCTAGCTCACGAGTCTTTAGTGCCTCCCAACTCACTGCTCTAGGGCAGTGTCCTTTTAAATGGTTTGCTGAAGGGGTTCTTAATCTCAAAGAACTCCCCGAAGCTGAGTCTGATCTCAGTCCTAGTTTGAAAGGTCAGCTCTACCACCGCACTCTAGAATTAGCGCTGGCGAATGTGAAGCATGCAGAAGACTTGCGATCGCTGGACACGGAACAACTCCCAACAGCCTTTGCTCAAGCAGAGCAAGAATTAGCCTGTCCTACCCTTCCGGGATGGGACGTTCGCCGAGCTGAACACCTCGAGGTTTTAAGCCGCAATTTCGCCGAAGAGAAGTTTTTGCCACCAGGAACGGAAATCGTGGCGCTGGAGACTCAGTTTAAGGCGCAGTGGTACGGTTTGCGAGTGAGGGGGAGGGTAGACCGCATTGACCAACGGTCGCAGCAGGCTCCGTCGTCTGACGGCGGAGTAATCTGCAACTGCACTGACAGCGGACTAGTGCTTTTAGATTACAAAACCAGTTCCACCAAGCCGGCTGGGATTAAAAATGAGGCTGCTAAGGCGAACATTGATATTCAGCTCCCCCTCTACATGGAGGCGGTGCAAACGGCGCTCTATCCAGATGAGCCGGTTACTGACGCTTATTATTACTCAGTGACAAAGCACAAAAAGCTTGCCGGAGCCAAACGGGATAAATCAGCGCTGGCAGCCTTTGCAGAGCAGGTGAAATCCAGTTTGCAAACTGGCTATTATCCTGTTAAGCCAGATGTTGACCAGCACGTTTGCCGATTTTGTCCCTTTGATTTGGTGTGTCGCCAGGGACCACGCTTGAATAAAAAATACCCATCTGAGAGTACCCATGAGTCTGACTAAAACAATTAAAAATTAAAAATTAGAAATTAAAAAATCATAAAGCTATTAGCTTCTAGTTACTAGCCCCTAGCAGCTAATAGCTAATAGCTAATTTTGCATTTTTAACTTTTAACCGACGCGCAGAAATCTGCGAGGCGCGAGCATCGTTGAATGGGAGCAAAGCGACATGACACCTGAGCAGCAAGCCGCCGCTTATGCCAATGGCAGTGTTGCCGTCACCGCAGGGGCAGGGACGGGCAAAACGTATATGCTTGCCGAGCGCTACCTGTACTATTTGCGAGAGCAGGAAGTTTCCCCTCTGGAAATTGTGGCAGTGACTTTTACAGACAAAGCCGCCACAGAACTGCGATCGCGCATCCGAGCTTTAGTTGCCAAACAGCTCCCTCACCGCAGTGACTTCCTAGTAGAATTAGAAGCTGCCCCCATCGGCACTTTCCACTCCCTCGCCCGCCGCATTTGTAGCGAGCATCCGGATGCAGGAGGCGTTCCGCACGACTTTAGGATTCTCGATGAGCAAGAGGGGCAACTCTGGCTAGCTGACTGCTTTAAAACCGCCTTAGCAAAGCTTCCTAGACGACTGTATAGTCGCATCCCTTACTCGCTGATGTCGGCGGCGCTGAAGCGCTTACTGGCAGATCCCCTTGCCGCTGAACGGGCTTTAAGGCAGGGAACGCAGCACTGGGAGGACTTGGCAGCGCAGTTGCGAGAGCAGGCATTAAAAGCATTGCTTGACCATCCCACCTGGCAGGAAACTTGGGAGACGCTACAGACTTATGCTGGGGAAGCAGGGGATCGCCTGGAAGAACACCGTCAAATTGCAGTTAGCGCGATGGCTGCCTTAGCACAAGGGGAGCAGCGACAAGCATCCCTGGAAGCAATTGACAGCATCAAGCTCAACGTTGGCAGCAAAAAAAAATGGGCGAGTGGAGCCTTAGATGTGGTCAAAGATACCCTCAAAAGACTGCGTGCCCTAGTAAAAAAAGCTCTCGCAACTGGTCTCATTACCATCGAACTCAGCTCGGCAGACGATCAACTGGTTCAGATGCTCCCCGACTTGCGCGAGGCTTATCACTTCGTTTCTGAGACGATCAATGCCATCAAACGGCGTGCCAGGGTGCTAACCTTTGCCGATTTGGAAGTACATGCCCTCGCCGCCCTGAACCATTCCCACGTGCAGTTTTACTACCAGCAGCGCTATCGTGCCTTCCTAGTTGATGAGTTTCAGGATACCAATTCCACCCAAGCGGAGTTTTTGCAACTGCTCACCCATAATGCTCAACTGACTATTGTTGGAGATCCCAAGCAGTCCATTTATGGCTTTCGGCGAGCTGATGTCAGCATCTTCGAGCAATTTCGCGATCGCATCCAGAGTTGGGGAGGGGAGGCAGTGGCACTCAACCAAAGCTTTCGCACCCATCACCCCCTGCTGGAACAAATTAATGGTGTCTTTGCTCCCGTGTTAGGCGAGCTTCATCAAGAATTAGTCGCCCATCGCCGCGACGCTCCTGCTTCAGCGCCCCATCTACAGGTTTGTACCGTCCCAGCGGTTGATGAGGTGAATAAACCCCAGCGTCAGTGGGTGGAAGCGCATTACATCGCCCAATCCCTTAAGGAAATGCTCGATTCCCAAACACTAGTTTACTGCAAGCGCACGGACCAATTGCGTCCCATCCGCCCCCAAGATATTGCCATCCTCTCTCGCACCTGGGAACCACTAGAACGCTACGGAGAGGCTCTAGCAGCCGCAGGAATTCCCGTTGCACCCGCCGGGGGAGGTAACTTACTGGCAACTCGAGAAGCCAAAGATGCTTGGGCGCTACTGCGGTTCTTGGCTGATCCCAAGGACGACTTGGCACTGGTGGCAGTGCTGCGTAGTCCTTTTTTTGCGTGGAGCGATCGCGAGTTGTTTGAACTGGCAGGGGAAAGGGAGTATTGGTGGCAGCAGCTCCAAACCTCTGAGCATCCCGAAATTGCTCGTGCCAAAACCATTCTCTCCCAGCTTCTCGAAAAGCGAAAAGCGGAACCTCCCACTCGCCTCTTGCAACTAGCAGACAGATTGACAGGATACACAGCAGTGATCGCTAACCTTCCAGGAGCCAAGCGTCGGGAAGCGGATTGGCGGGGATTTCGAGAATTGGTTCGCAGGCTAGAGCAAGGCGGTGGCGATCTGTTTGGGGTGGTGCGTCGCCTCAAACGCTTGGTTGAGGAAGCAGTAACCGTTCCGCGATCTCCAGTGGAGGCGGGTAATGCTGTCTCTCTCATGACGATTCACAGTGCCAAGGGGTTAGAGTGGTCTGTGGTAGTGGTGGCTGACTTGACGCGCTCGATCAACAATCGCCCTAAGACTGCCTACTTTGATCCCGAACACGGCGCGGCGCTACGGTGGGAAGGCGAATCTGGCGAGATGCAAACACCTGTTCTCTACACTTGGTTAGAGCAGCAGCAGCTTCAAGCGCAGCGAAAAGAGGCACTGCGTGTGCTATACGTAGCTTTAACCAGGGCACGCGATCGCCTCCTACTGACAGCAGCAGATGAACAGGGGGGAAGGTTAGAACAACTGCGCTTGGGTTGGGAGGCACTCGGAATTCCCATTGAAGAGATTCCGTATGAAACAGAGGCTACCTTGCCACCAGCCCCGCCACTTCCCTCGCTTCCTGATTCCTCGCCCCCGCGCTTGCTCGACTCGGTGGGTTCAGGTGTGTCTGAATTACCCGTTACTGCCCTGAGTGAATATGCTCAGTGTCCGAAGCGCTTCTGGTTTAATTATATTGAAGCTCATCCCGGATTGGGCGAGGGGGTAGCAACGCAAACGCAGATAGGCTATTTAACCCACATTGCTCTCGAAAACGGCATTCCGGATCTAGATACCCTAGCTCGTTATGCGGACAACCATTTAAAACGAGAGTGCCTCGAACAAGCGCTTAACCTCGCGCAACGGTTTGAGGAAGTTCCTGCCTTTGCCCCCTTCCGCGAAAGTACAACTGCCACCGAAAAAGCAGTGACTTTGAGAATTGGGCAGCTTACTTTTAGAGGGATTGCGGATATCGTCGGCGATGGCTGGGTGCTGGATTTCAAAACTGACCAAGCGGTCGCGCCTCAGCATCACCGCTTCCAGCTTTGGGCTTACGCGCAGGCTTTAGAATCCCCACAGGCTTACATCGCCTATTTACGCCACGACTATTTGCACAGCTTTAGCGCTGCTGAGCTGAATGCGGCAGGTGAGGAAGCACCTTCCCTAGTACAAGGCATTGTCAATGGAGATTACTCGGCTGTGCCATCCCAGGAAAACTGTTTTTACTGCCCCTACGCCCAAGTTTGCGACTCTTCCTATCAATCCAGATAACCCAGAAGCTACCGGAAGGAAGTGAGCGCGTGAGTGCGTGAGAGAGTCACAGATGTCAAACCAAGTTTTTGATCAAATCAGTCAATTTTCCTGCTCACTCCTCACTCCTCACCCTTCACCCTAGAGTCGAAAACTACTGACAATCTAGGAAGTCTCCGAGCGCAACTTGTCAAGATGAGCTAGAACTTCTGCGCTATGAATTGCAGGCTTAACACCGAGAAAAGTTTCTCGTAACACTCCCTCTGGATCGATGAGATAGGTATGACGCAAGGCGCGAACACCTAACCAGGAACCATAAGCCTTGCTCACCGAACCATCGGCATCGGCTAACAGCGGAAATGTCAAGCCTTCTGAATCGCAAAATTCCGCGTGGGAGTTGACATTATCGGCACTCACCCCCAGGATTTGCGCGTTTCTTTCGGTATATTTTGGTAAGTCTTGCTGAAAGCGGCGAGCCTCCAAGGTGCAGCCCGAGCTGAAATCTTGGGGATAGAAATAGAGAACTACCCACTTGCCCTGATAGTCAGAAAGGGATATCTCACCATCGCCAGTGTGAGTGGGCAGGCTAAACTCTGGTGCTGGTTCATCCAACGGGGGCTGCTCGCCACCCATCGCTATGGCAGTGGGAACGAAGTTGAACCAGGCAAGAAAAGCAAAACAGCTCGCTAGTAGGAGGCTTGAAAAAGTTTGACGAAACATCTGTGCAAAGAAATCAATACTTTACTTAACACAAGTTTACAATTTCTTGCTTATTTTAACTGCGATCGCTTCAAACCAGAAATGAGCTCAGATTTAAGTTCTCGTTACCAATCGGGTAAGCTAGCTCTAGCATAGCTACGCGAGGACTGTCTTCGTCTAATTCCTTGCTTATGAATAAAACTTTATCGTTATATTGATTAAACTAAAATTACTAATTTTCTAGGAGCTAGCTTATGATTAGCCTCGTTTTATTCCGTCCTGATGTCATTAGCAATGGCACTGCTTTCGAGGCAATGGCTCTCATTTATAAATATCTTCAAAACCATTACGGCTATACCTTTACTATCGTCAAGTCAGAAGATAACAGCTACCACGACCCAGCATTCAACATTATTTCTATTCCCAGAAAAAAGTGGCAAGTCAATCCGTATGCCCTACTGCTCCCAATCCATCGGGGAAATGACAAATACCTAGACAATATTTTGACACAAGCTAACGGTATTCTGACAGTTGACCCCACGATTTACTTTCATAGCCTGCCAGTTATTCGCAAAGCATCTCAACTCGGAAAACCAGTATGGTTTGACTCTTCCCGAACAGATTTGGGGGGTAGTCAAAGCCTCGGCTGGAAAATCAAAAAGCCTATGGTCAAACAAGCCCTTCATCAAACCACAGGAATAATAGTAACAGTGCCCAAATGCATTGAACGCTTCCAAGATTTAGGGTTGCTTGATGGTGCGATCGCTTCTAAGTTTACGATTATGGGACACCCTGTTGATACAAAGCAGCTTGCGCCCCAACGAAGACTTTCCGAACAAGACGGAATTCTACGCTTATTAGTCGCTTCTCGGATGCTCCCAGAAAAAGGTCTACTCTATATCTTAGAAGCGATGAATCCAATTCTGCGAGAACGCAGCGACATACAATTACAATTACTAGGCTCTGGTTCCCTAGAACCTTTCCTGAAAAGAGAAGTGGAAGAACAAGGTTTAAATGAAAAAGTAATTTTTCTAGAACCGGTTCCCCATGAAAAACTCCCCTCAATTTTAAATGCGGCAGATTTGTTTGTGAATCATGCCATCAATCTTTCTCAGTGGGAAGAATTTTTTGGTTTGCTTAACCTAGAAGCTATGGCGTGTGGTTTACCATGTGTCCTGTCAAATAGTGGTGGTGTACCCTATGCCATTCGCGAAAAAGATGTCGCCATAATTGTTGAACAGAGGAATATTATCCAGTTGCGCGAAGCAATTCTCCACTTGCTCAATTCCGAACAGTGGCGACGTGAACTAGGACAAAAAGCTCGTGATTATGTAGAGCGCTACTATGCGCTTCCTTTGATTGCTGAAAAATATCATCAGATGTTGCAACGAGGAAGAAATTTTTCCTAGCCTACGATGATTTTCAAAATTTTCGCGTTGATTTCCAAATCTACGAGTTTTTGCTGAGTTCACTGGCGAAATGATCGCATACCATTTAACTTAAAAATGCGGCTAATTTTTCCACTATAGGGAAAGGAATGGGCACGCAAGAGTTATTTAGATTTAAATGAAAGTTTTACATCTCAGCACTTCCGATTTAGAAGGTGGAGCTGCCCGTGCAGCTTATCGACTGCATGAAGGTTTACAGGAAATTAATCTGTCTTCCCAGATGCTAGTGCGAGCTAAGTCTAGTTGCGATCGCACAGTAATTGCTGAGAAGTCTTTAAAAAGCAAGCTAGGACCAATCCTGTCAAATTTACCATTACGGTCTTACCCCAAGCGCGATCGCACTTTGTTCTCATTGCAATGGTCTTGGGATGCGATTGCCCCCAGGGTGGCTCAACTCAATCCAGACGTGCTCAATCTACATTGGGTTAGCAATGGCTACCTCCAGATTGAAACCCTAGCAAAGCTTAATAAGCCCTTAGTTTGGACTCTCCAGGATATGTGGGCTTTTACTGGGGGATGTCACTACAGCCAAGATTGTGATCGCTACACCGATTCTTGTGGCAAGTGCCCGCAACTGCACAGCAATAAAAACCGAGATCTCTCGCGTCAGGTGTGGCGGCGCAAAACCAGAGCTTGGAAAAACCTAAATCTCACCATTGTTGCTCCCAGTTCGTGGATGGCTAAGTGTGCCCATTCCAGTTCGCTATTTCGCTCGCGACCGATAGAGGTGATTCCTTTTGGCTTGGACACCGAAAAGTACAAACCCGTCAACCCCAGCATAGCGCGAGACCTACTTAATTTGCCTCAAGATAAGCAGCTTGTGTTATTCGGGGCGCTGGCTGCCACCTCAGATCGAAGAAAAGGATTTGATCTGTTGTTGCCTGCTTTGCAAAAGCTGGGTGAGTCGGGATGGCAAGATAGGTTCGAGATAGCAGTTTTTGGTGCATCTCAACCAGAAAATCCCGTTGAATTAGGCATGAGGACACATTACCTCGGTCACTTCCAAGATGACCTTATGCTCGCCCTCGCCTATTCTGCCGCCGATGTCATGATTGTGCCATCGATACAGGAGTCGTTTGGGCAGACTGCCTCGGAGGCGATGGCTTGTGGTACGCCAGTTGTCGCCTTCGATGCCACTGGCTTAAGCGATATTGTCGATCATCAGCAAAACGGCTATCTGGCTAAACCTTTTGAGGTTGAGGATTTGGCTCGAGGGATTACCAGGGTGCTAGAAGATAGTAGTCGCCACCAAAAACTATCTACTCTTGCCCGTGAGAAAGCCGAGCGAGAATTCACCCTAGAACGTCAGGCACGTCGCTACCAGTCTGTTTATGCTGATATTTTAGAGCGGTGTAACGCCAGGGACTCACCAACTTGGCTTCAGGGCCGCTCTAACTTAGTCGAGACTCCCACCCGATGAGGCGCACAGCATTCTGCTATCGAGCATAGAATAAGGCACTGATAACGGAGGCAGAATGAAAACTCTAAGTCTGAGCACTTCTGATATTGAGGGTGGAGCTGCCCGTGCAGCTTATCGACTCCATCAAGCGCTACAGCAGATTGATGTATCTTCCCAGATGGTAGTGCGAGCGAAATTTAGCATTGACAGAACAGTCATTGCTGAGAAGGGAATCCTAACTAAGCTAGGACCTCCTTTGGGGGGACTACCACTGCGGTTTTATCCAAAGCGTGATCGCACCCTATTTTCCCCACAATGGTTTCCAGATGCGATCGCACCCAAAGTGAAGCAACTCAATCCCGATCTTGTCCATCTCCACTGGATTTGCAATGGCTACCTACAAATTGAAACCCTTGCCAAGTTAAAAAGACCCTTAGTCTGGACACTCCATGATATGTGGGCATTTACAGGCGGGTGTCACTATAGCCAGGAGTGCGATCGCTATACCCACTCTTGCGGGGCTTGTCCTCAACTGAAAAGCAACAGAAATTGGGACTTATCTCGCTTGGTATGGCAACGTAAAGCGAGAGCGTGGAAAGAGCTTAATCTAACCATTGTCACTCCTAGCTCATGGCTAGCTCAATGCGCTCACTCAAGTGCTCTTTTTAAGGATCTTCCCATAGAGGTGATTCCTCATGGTCTTGATCTAGAAAAGTATAAACCCATCGAGCCACAGACAGCCCGAAAGCTACTGAATTTGCCTCAAAATAAGCAACTCATCCTTTTTGGGGCATCACCAGGTACAACAGGCGATTCTAGGAAGGGATTTCATCTCCTTCAACCAGCTATACAAAATCTCAGCAACTCGGAATGGCAGAACCAAATTGAGCTAGTTGTTTTCGGTGCATCCCCACCTGAAAAACCAGTAGATTTAGGTTTTAGAACCCACCACCTTGGGCAATTTTATGATTACATTTCGCTTGCGCTTGTCTATTCCGCTGCTGATGTCATGGTTGTACCATCAATGCAAGAGGCATTTGGACAGACAGCTTCTGAGGCGCTAGCTTGTGGCACGCCAGTTGTCGCTTTCAATGCCACCGGCTTAACTGATATTGTCGATCATCGGCAGAACGGCTATCTAGCTAAGCCTTTTGAAGTTGAAGATTTGGCTCAGGGAATTGTCTGGGTGCTAGAAAACAAAGAGCGGCATGAAAAACTGCGTATGTTTGCCCGCGAGAAAGCAGAGCGAGAGTTTAGCCTAGAACTCCAGGCACGCCGATACTTGTCCCTTTTTACCAAAATTTTAGAAGGAGGCGATCGCCAATTTTCAAAAATGGATTAGCGATTCGGGCGAGAGCGCAAATGAGAGCAAGCGCGGTTAAATACCTATAGTGAAGGCAGACACACGCCTACGCGGAGAAGTTTTTATTCATCAAACAAATTTAAGATAAGAAATTAGTCGCAATATTCCCGTGTTTCCAACGATTTACCCCGATTAAGGATTATTTATAATTCACCAAGCATTGGAAAGGCTGAATCTATATGCTGAATCAAGCCCCCCCCAAAAGCCCCAAAAGCCGGAACGAGCTCGACCAGGCAAGAAAAGCTGTTGAGGATCTTTTCCCCCCTAGAGCTGCAATTTTCTGGTCTGACCTCTTGATTTCTGCTGCGCTGGGCTGGAGCGCCTTTGCCTTAGCCTGTATAGCTGAATCACTCTCAGTGAAGATGGTTGTTGCAACTGTAGTAGCCGCCATCGCCCTTTATCGGGCTTTAATGTTCGTACACGAACTCAGTCACTTGAGAGCAGATGCTCCCAGGGGGTTTACTGAGGTTTGGAATCTAATTGTAGGAATTCCCTGCCTCTTCCCCTCCTTTCTTTACGTGGGGGTGCATGCTGATCACCATAAGCTGTCCACCTATGGCACAGCTCAAGATCCCGAGTATATGCCCTTTGCTGGGGCAAGAGTCGCGATTATGGGTTTTTTGGCTCAAAGTCTTTTGCTGCCAGCAATTTTCTCGGTGCGGTTTCTGGTGCTAGCACCATTAGGAATCCTATTTCCCCCTCTACACCACTTTCTAGAGCGACGTGTTTCAGCTTTCTCCATGAATCCGGCTTACTACCGAAAGGTGTCTGATCAGGTGCGTAGGCACATAATCGTGACTGAGCTGGTGATTCTTGGAATTTGGGCAATTCCCATCGCACTTGCGGCAGCTGGCATACTTCCCTGGCGCGTTTTTCTAATCTGGTATGGCGTTGTCGGATGTATTAGCTTCATTAACGCCCTGCGAACCCTCGCTGCCCATCGTTACCGAAATGACGGTGAGCGTATGGATCGAACCACGCAGTTACTAGACTCCATTGATACGCCTGGAAGGCCCTGGACTATCCTCTGGGCACCAGTTGGTCTGCGATACCATGCCCTGCACCACTACTTTCCGAGCATTCCTTACCATAATTTGCCCCTTGCTCATCAACGCCTCATACAAGCGTTACCCACTGAATCACCTTACTGCCAAACAACTAGCCCTAGCCTGTGGCATTCCCTAAGAACACTTTGGCGCAATGACAAAACAATTAAAAATTAAGGGAGGGGCGAGCCGTCGGCTTGCCCGTACAAAGTGAAAATTTTTGCATTTTTAATGGGTGTATTTAAATAGCGTTTTTAATGGGTGTATTTAAATAGCGTTCCTTGCTCCAAGCCTCCAACTTCAGGCGGAGACAATGCGTGCATTTTGCATTTTTAATAATTAAATTGCTTCGTGACTCAATCGGTATTATCTGTCCCCCTCTGCCTAGCCATATCGGTTGCATGGCGGCGTTGGGACGGGAACTACAGCAACGCAACCACCGCGTCACCTTCTTGGGGATTGCAGACATTGAATCTCAAGTGGAAGCTGAAGGTCTGCACTTCTGGCAGATTGGTCAATCGGACCACCCACCAGGTTCAGTTTCTCAATTTCGATCGCAAATGGGAAAAATGAGCGGACTATCTGCCATGCGCTTTGCATTTAGAACGGTTCAGCTTTCTAATGAGATGATTTGCCGCGATGCCCCAGGCGCTCTTCAAGAGGTAGGTGTAGAACTACTACTAGTTGACCAAGGCGAACCCATGGGGGGGACGGTAGCCGAATTCCTGGATATTCCTTTTATTAGTATCTGTTGCGGTTTGCCCATTAATCGGGAAGCGAGCATTCCACCTTATTTTACCCCCTGGCAATACCACAATAGCTGGTGGGCGCGATCACGCAATCAATTTGGTTACGCTATTTTCGACACGTTGTCCCGCTCAATTGCCAAGCAAATCACCCAAAAGCGACAACAATGGAAACTGCCCGCTTATCGCCATCCCGATGATGCCTTTTCTCAGCTTGCTCAGATTAGCCAAATACCCGCCGAATTTGACTTTCCTCACCGAGCCCTTCCAAAGTGCTTTCACTACACTGGTTCGTTTCGCAAGAGTTCCACACGGTCAGTGCCTTTTCCTTATGAACAACTAACTAACCAGCCCTTAATCTACGCTTCTATGGGCACAATCCAGAATCGCCAGCAGGAAATTTTCGACTCCATTGCCGCAGCTTGTGAAAAACTAGATGCCCAATTAGTCATTTCCCTCGGAGGCGGGGGATGCGTAGAAGACTATCAGGGACTCTCCCGAAATCCCTTAATTGTCAAGTATGCGCCTCAAATGGAGCTACTCGCCAAAGCCAGTTTAATGATTACCCACGCGGGTCTTAACACCATCTTGGAGTGCTTAGGTCATGGAGTGCCGATGGTGGCAATTCCGATTACTGGCGACCAGTTGGGCGTGGGAGCGCGCCTTGGTTGGACTGGGGCTGGAGAAGTAGTACCCCTATCGCGTTTAAGCGTCCCTAGGCTTCGGGAAGCAGTGCAACAGGTATGGGCAGAAGATTCCTATCGTCAGAATGCAGCCAAACTGAGAGAATCTATCCATCAGGCGGGTGGTGTAGTGCGAGCTGCTGATCTCGTTGAACAGGTCATCGCCACTGGGAAACCTGTCCTTGCCAGCAGAACTCAAATTCCGCAGCAATAGGAGGAACCGTGACTCACATCGGCGTAATTTCTCACCAGGCGCCAAGCCATATCGGCTGTATAGCTAGCTTAGGACGGGAGCTACGACCGCGTGGTCATCGCTTCACTTTCTTCAATTTCCCCAACACTAAATCACAGGTGCTCTCAGAAGGAGTAGATTTTTCGCCAATAGGCGAGTCCGATCATCCGCTCGGGTGGCTTGAGCAATCTCATGAAAACCAGGGAAAATTAAGTGGCATATCTGCGATTCGCTTTGCCCTAGATTCCCTCCGAAAAGCGCAGGCTGCAATATTTCGCGATTCCCCTGACGCTCTGAAAGCAGTAGGGGTGGAGTTATTGCTGGTCGATCCCGCAGTACCGACTGGTGGGACAGTAGCCGATTTTTTAGGCATCCCCTTCATCTCCGTTTGTACTGGTATGCCTTTGAATCGGGAAGCAGGCGTGTCGCCTTATTTTACCCCTTGGAATTACCACAATACCTGGTGGGCAAAATTGCGAAACCTCTGGGGATACTATTGGAATTACCACAATACCTGGTGGGCAAAATTGCGAAACCTCTGGGGATACTATTGGAATTACCACAATACCTGGTGGGCAAAATTGCGAAACAATACCTGGTGGGCAAAATTGCGAAACCTCTGGGGGTACTATTTGCTGGATCTGCTATCCCGTCCGGTTGCTGGTGACATTGCCTTGCAGCGCCAGAAATGGAAGTTGCCTCCTTACCGTAACTTCAACGATTGCTTCTCCTCACTGGCTCAAATCTGCGAACTGCCTGCTGCTGCTGAGTTTGATTTTCCCAGAAAGGCTTTGCCAAGGTACTTCCACTATGTTGGTCCACTTAAAACACCTTCTCCTCAGGCAATTTCCTTCCCTTTCGAGCGCTTGACCGAACAACCGCTGATCTATGCCTCATTGGGAACAAGCTACGCTAACCAGGAGGATCGGCAAAATATTTTTCACCAAATTGCCGAAGCCTGCATGGATCTCGATGCCCAGTTGATTATTTCTTTGGGAGGATTAGGCCAGGTTGAGGAGTTCCCAAACCTGCCCGGTGACCCCTTAGTAGTCGAGTATGCGCCTCAACTCGAACTTTTGGCTAAGGCAAGACTAACTATTACTCACGCTGGACCCAATACTTTACTAGAATCTCTCAGTTATGGCGTACCTGTCGTTTCCATTCCGATTGCCACGACCAACCAGCATTCGCCGCGCGTGTGTCCTGGACTGGCGTTGGTGAGGTTATCCCTCCCAAGCGGCTTAGCGTGACTAAACTTCGCGCGTTAGTAAAGCGAGTGTTGAACGAAGATGTCTACAAGAAAAATGCGGCAAAAGTGAGGGAATCTATTCGCCAATCTGGTGGGCTCACTCGCGCAGCCGATATGGTTGAGCAAGTTATTGCGACTAGAGAGCCTGTTTTTGCAGAGCAAGAACAACATAATTCGCAACTCGTAGTTCGTAATTACGAACTGCCCTGATCAGGAGTAGGCAATCCCTGCCGCCCTTTTGTAAGAACTAGAGGAGTGTAATGGAGAAGCCCTCGCGACTGTTAAATCGAAATTTCTTTTTGCTTTGGCAGGGTCAATTAGTTAGCCAGACAGGCAACCAGGTAGCGATTGTGGCGATGTTGTTCTGGATCGAGCAAACAACTGATTCTGCTAGCTTGGTGGGACTAATTATGATGGTTTCTGCACTCCCTTCGGTACTACTTGGTCCGATTGGCGGAACCTTTGCCGACCACTATTCCCGCCGCGCCATTATTGTTTATAGTGACCTTTTCAGTGGTCTTGCGGGTCTTTCCTTGGCGGGTCTCATATTTATCGCTCCAGAAAAAGTTAACCTCATTTTAGTTTGGCTGTTTGTTGTTTCCAGCTTAATTGCTTTGTTTGGTTCTTTTTTTAGACCCGCGATTACGGCTGCCATTCCGGATATTGTTCCTCAAAATCAAGTCGCTAGAGCCAATTCTTTAAATGAAGCTTCTGAGCAGATTGCAACGTTTATTGGTTATGGATTAGGCGGTGTCCTGTTTCAGTTTTTGGGAGCGCCGGTACTTTTTCTGTTTAATGGCTTAACTTTTCTTTTTAGTGCTGCGAGTGAATATTTTATTACCATCCCGCAAGCAACTCCGGCAAGCAGTACCAACTGGAAACAAGCATTCCGTAAGTTCCAAATAGACACAGCAGAAGGGTTTCGCTATCTTTGGCATAAAGATGGGATGAAAGCGCTTTTCTTAGCAGCGGCTTCCTTGAATGTGTTTGCTGTTCCCATTTTTGTCTTACTTCCCTTCTACGTGAAAGATTTCCTGAGAGTTAGTGCCAGTTGGTATGGTTTTCTGATGGCAGCATTCGGGGCGGGCTGCCTAGCGGGATATGTTACAGCTAGTGTAATTCGCTTTTCTGGTAAATCTAGAAGTACAATGATGTCGTTGTTGGTGTTGGGAACATCTCTTGCACTTGCGGGGTTAGGATTTGTTCGTATTCCGCTAGTTGCGCTCCTGTTAATGTTCGGCTTAGGGACAATGATTGGGCTTGTTAACGTGGTTGCCATCACCATTTTGCAAGTAACTACTCCCGACTATATGCGAGGGCGAATTTTTGGGCTTTTAGGAACGCTTTCCCAGGCTCTAACCCCCCTAGCAATGGGACTTAGCGGTCTTATTGCAGATTGGAGTAGTCAAAATATTCCGCTTATTTATATTGCCTGTGGAGGAATTTCCTTGGTGATCGCAATTACTCTCTCAATGAACCAAAAACTTCATGATTTCTTAGCCTATGAACAGTAATCAATTTGGGAGTTAAATGTATACCAAGATCCTCACTTAAACCTCACCTATGTTGCCATTTTTTTGCATGAGCTTGGCTAAGGAAGATGGTTTGACCGTTGCTTCACTCCAATTATAAATATCTTTAGTCCTTAGTCCTTTGTCATTAGTTGCTAACGCTTACAGGGTTCGACTGTTTGTTACTAATGACTAGTGACTGATGGCTAATGACTCACCAACTTTTTAATTTTTAATTGTTATGACCCACTTTGGCATAATTTCTCCTCCTGTTTCTGGGCACCTTAATCCCATGGCAGTTTTAGGTCGGGAATTGCAGCGGCGCGGGCATCGAGTCACTTTTTTTCATATGCCCGACATTGAATCCAAGATTCGCTCAGAAGGGCTAGAGTTCTGGTCAATTGGTCACTCTGACCATCCACCGGGCTCGCTACCCGAATCGATTGCCCAACTCGGTCGGCTCAGTGGTTTAGCAGCACTGCGCTTTGCCATCCAAGCGATTCAAAAAACGACCAACATGATTTGCCGCGATGCGCCCAGTGCCATCAAAAAAGCAGGTGTAGAAGTATTGCTAGTTGATCAGACTGAACCTGCTGGTGGGACAGTGGCAGAGCATTTAGGTTTGCCGTTTATTACTGTCTGCTGCGCCCTGGTAATTAACCGCGAACCAACCATTCCCCCCATTTTTACACCTTGGGGGTACAAAACTGCTTGGTGGACACAGATAGCTAATCGAGCGGGCTATTCCCTGTGGGATCGCATCACTCACCCCCTTCAAACCGTCCTGGCTGAGTATCGGCAGCAGTGGAACCTGCCCCCCTACAAAAGCCACGACGATTCTTTTTCTAGTTTGGCTCAAATCAGCCAGCAACCTCCCGATTTTGACTTTCCTCGGACGACTTTACCTGCCCACTTCCACTATGTCGGTCCTTTACGCGACCCATCGCCACAAGCAGTTCCTTTTCCTTATGAGCAGTTGACTGGGCAGCCACTCATCTACACTTCCCTCGGCACTCAGCAGAACACTAAAGAAGACCTGTTTGATAAGATTGCAGCAGCCTGTGAGGGGCTGGACGTGCAATTAGTGGTTTCTCATGGTGGGGGGATGAGTGCCCAAGCAGCTCAAGCGTTACCAGGCTCGCCCTTGGTAGTTTCTTACGCTCCTCAATTTGAACTTCTTTCAAGAGCCAAACTGACTATCTCCCACGCTGGTCTCAATACAGTTCTAGATTCCCTTAGTAATGGGGTTCCCCTCGTTACCATTCCGATTACTTACGAGCAACCTGCGATCGCTGCTCGCTTGCGCTGGGTAGGAGCGGGTGAAGTCCTTCCTCTCAAGCGCCTCAGTGTCTCTAGACTTAGGGCAATGGTGCTGCGAGTACTCCAAGAGGAATCCTACACCAAAAATGCCGCAAAGCTCAAAGCCTCAATTCAGCAAGCAGGCGGCGTGACGCGAGCCGCCGATTTGATCGAGCAGGCAATTTTACCCAATAGGTCACTTTTTCCTCACTACTGAGTGCTACTTTAGGAATTATCCTGGGGAAGATGATAGCTAAAGTAGGTCAAACCTAGAAACTTCGTCTTTAGCTACTCTTCCCTTCTAGGGAATGAGAAATGTCAGAAGTCCGCTTAGGGTAACCTAGGCTAACCATAAGGAGGAAAAAGCAAATGAAAATCAATCTAGCTAGTATAGGAGCTGCTGTGCCTCTAGCAGTTGCAGTAGCTGCCCCTGCTGGAGCTGTCAACTTGGCACCAGGAAGCAATCTCAATATTGATGGCAGCGTTAACGTTCCCAATCAGAGTACGTTTGAATTCTTTGACTTTGTAGGCGATAGTTCCAGTGTAACTGAGGATACGGCAGAACCCGTTGGCCAATACGGGGAGTTCACAGTAGGCGCTGGGAATACCGGAAGTTTTCAAGGTTTAGAAGGCCAAGTCGGCGATATTCTCAGCTTTGACAGAGGGACTGACCTGAGTGCTAACCCTCTGCTCCGAGTAGACGACCCAGAGGGCGTAACGCAGAACTTCTTTGCGACTACCCCTCCCACTACTCAATTTGAGGGCAATACAGCAATCGTCCGAGTGAACGGTGTATTTCGGAACGGGAATGAAATTGTGGCGGATGGAACCTTTACCTCTCAGTTCGCTCGCGGTTCCACTGGGGAAACTACCTATTCCGCAAGCTTAACTACCGTTCCAGAACCCACGACTATGGCTGGTTCAGCTATAGCCCTAGGCGCGGGCGCCTTTCTGAAAAGAAAAAGGGCAAAGAAGCAGAAGAAAGAAGAGGAAACTGTCTAGATAAGCCTCACAGTTGTTCTGTAGCATAGAGACGAAAAATTTTGTTCCCCCTCTAGGTTTTCTAACCAGAGGGGGATTACTTCTTATTGGATAGAAAATTAGGGTATTAAGAAAATAATTCACAAAGCGCAAGAGATGAAGAATAAAAACGGGGAACCTGCTTATAATCAGCCCCACATTTCCCTAGCAAGAAGGAAGCAAGGAATGGGGAAAGGAGTTAGCGATACTCGAACGCTCCGCTTTCCTCCTGCGCGTCGGTTTGAGGTTTTCTAATCAGAGACCTAAAAGATGCTAAATCCCTCGATCCCTTGATATGTTCGCACGAAGTTCTGAGGATAGCAACTCCAACACTACCCACAAGGGCAGAGTAATCTGCAACCTTTGATCCTTGCCTTTGGAGTAGAAACAGTTAGCTAAACTAGTGAATTGATTCAGGGATTGCTACCTGCTCTTTGTCTCTATGCCAGTTCTTTTTAAAAGCAGCGTAAGGCAAATTGTCTTGTTTGAGTCTAGGAAGAAACGAAGTTTGTATTCCCGCTACATTCAAATAGCAAAAGAATGAACAACAAGTATCGATGACTTGGCGATTGTTAGCGTTTAAATAATAAATCCTCGGCGGCTTCCCTCTATTCCAGTAGCGGTCGTCAGGAATGTCTCCTAGAGGAGCCGTAATTATATTGTTGCGAAAAAACGGTAAATGTAAACTCTTTTTCAGAATCCGAATTAAAAACTCATGCTGAATCGCTACAAAATGATTAATTCCTAAAAGACGACCTAGTGATTGTACGCCCAGAATAAGCATCATCATTGTGGGTCGCCTAATTTTAGTTCTAAGGTTATCAGAAATGGCTAGGCTAGAAATATCAGCTATGTTAGAAGTCGAAGCGGTGAAGTAAGGTCGCCAGTGTTCTTTGCCAAAAAAAGTTTCACTTTTCAAAGGCATCCCCTCACGCCTGAGTTGGACATTCATGTTTCCAATTACCGAACCCTGCTCAGAAATAACGACTGCACAGTCGTTGTCATCCGCCAAGCTGTTAATTTCCCAAACTTCCCGGTATCTCTCTTCTGCTAGGAGACGCCCCTTCTTGTAAAAAATATCGTTTTGGTTTACAATGTGGGCTTTCATCAAGGGCGAAGAAGCATTATCGCTCAAAGGCTCTTGCTGCTGAAGAGAATCATATGCACTAACCATCTGTTCGCTCCTATGTCTAAATAGCATGGAATGCCCAGCATAAACTGCACGGGGCATAGGCTCTTCGCGAGATCGACCCAAGTTAGGGTGAAGCCTCTTAACGAATCTCAATATGTGAACGATAAGCCCACAATGTGAAATTCCAGTGAAAAAAGCAAAATTTCGGGAAAAGGAGTACAGATTTCTGCCGAAGTACTCCCAAATAAGGGCTGAGGGAGCGAAACGAGGGGAGACTACTTCGCGACTCGCTCGATGCGGAGCGAATGATTGGAACGGGGAGCGATCGCGCTGAGATTGAGCCTGCTATTCAGCTTAGAACCCCATGTCGAAGGTGGAGTCGGATAAGTTCCCAGGATTCAGAAAAATTTTCCAAACGATTTGTTCCAGGAGCTATGGAACATTAAAGCGTTCTCTAGATTTGGTAAACCTCCTGCTGTAGCTATCCCCACTATAGGAATGGGAAGCTTATCGAGTTTGCAAGAATCTTTGAGCGCTTTTAGAAGAGAAAGGGCTTTGATCCTTTTTTCTGCACTGATG
Organism: Cyanobacteria bacterium QS_4_48_99; assembly: GCA_003021505.1. Classification (GTDB taxonomy): domain Bacteria; phylum Cyanobacteriota; class Cyanobacteriia; order Cyanobacteriales; family Rubidibacteraceae; genus QS-4-48-99. The sequence continues at coordinate 24,453 of PXPT01000051.1, forward strand.
TTCTTGCCATCGCAGACCGATTATACTAGCTACATAGAGCATGTAACCCGGTTCTTCCATCTGGCTAAAGATTAGACCAAAAACAACTACGGTGAGGACAAGGAACCTGGAAATGTCATCGAGACAAAGCCTACGCCATACAACAAACCAGATATAGATAAACGATGCTAACCCTAAAAATCCTAAATCTCCCCAAATACCTGCCCAGCCAAATAGGGGAGAGAAAAAACTAGATTGATCACCAAGCCAACTCTCCGATACGGCTGCCCAAACAGCATCGCTAGCAGGATGTTGAGTAGCACCTAATGATTCTAGCAGAGAGTTATATTCTTCAAGCATCCATCCTCCCAATCGCCCTACGGTATGACCAGGTCCGAGACCAAGCCACGGATGTAAAGGTGACTCATAATAGGAAGGAACGATGCGAAACACCGAAGTTTTGAGTAAAGTTGCCTCTCCATCGAGACCATAGATTTCTGGTCTAACCCAAGTGTTAAAACCCGCAAAGGCTGATAGGTTTTGGGCAGCCCAAAATAATCCACCACCGAGAATAACTGCAACGATTAAATACGTTAATGCCTTTCCAATTTCCTGGAGCTGAGAAACCAATAAAAGTATTCCAGCTACCATAGATACAAACAGCACTTGCTTGGCGTCAGAAATAATTACCTCTCCCAAAGCAGCGACAGCAACAGCACAGCGGAGCCATAGAGGGCGGTTTTTAGCAGTTGTGAAATAATACAAGCCAAAGGTCATTGCCACAGAAGCACCCACAACGTGACCAGCTCCCTGACCGATGAAAACGCCCGTAATGTTGTCTGGACCCCCTTCGCGGAGATGCCAATTAAGAATAAAGCGCTGGATATAGGCAAAGAAAAGGTTGGTAAAGGAAGCAAACACGATACAGGCTCGAAATTTTGCTAACCTTTCTGGCGTCATAGAAATACTAATGATTGCCAGCAGTAAAAGGAAATGTTCGCATAAAAGTAAGTAATCGACAACAACATTAATTATGCCTGCATTATTCAACCAAGCGCTAGTCACAGTAGTTCCAAAAAAAATAAGTAGGGCAAAGAGCATTTCCTTGACAATAGAAATCTGATTGCGATCTTTTACCCTAGTTTTAGCTAGTGTAAATACACAGAGCCAAGGAACTAGTATTAAATGTAGAAAATTAATAGCTGCTGGAAAATTTAACCATTCCAAAAAACGTGGAAAAAAAGCAGTCAAAAATACTAAGCTTACTAAAATAGAAAGTTGGATATTTCCTGGCTTTTTTTGGGGGGATCCTGCTATTTTTATCGACATTTTTAATGTTTTTATTTATGACATTTTGGGAGCTCTATTTAAGCTAATTTACCCATTAATTCAAATGAACCGATCATAACTAGACAAAGGAAAGCACATTTCTAATACAGCAAGTTCTCTAGAAATCTCAGTTATTGACTAACTAGTTCATAAATCTCGATTAATTTTTGGTAGTTCTGCTGGGCTGTATATTTAGCCTCGAATTCAGCTCTTGCCTCTCGACGCATTTGAGCAAGTTCCTTTGGGTGCGCTAAGAGCCACTCCACTTGGGCTGCCAAGTCCACTGAGTCGCCTGGACAAAAGTGGAGTCCGGTGCGACTATGATCAACTAGTTCAGCGATCGCGCCGATGTGGGCAGCAATCACTGGGGTTCCCTTGGCAAACGCCTCCACTGCCACGCGCCCAAAGGTTTCGTACCATTTCGATGGGAAAATCAAAGCCATTGCCTCTCCCATGAGGACGTGAACTTCTGTCATCGGTTTGCGCCCCAGCCATTCCACTTGGGGAAGTCGCTTCGTTATCTCTGCTACCTGGGGAGCGAGCGGACCGTCTCCAACAATCTTGAGAGGCATCTGGGTGCGGTGGTTTTCCCAGGCAGCAAGCAGAGTATCGAGTCCCTTTTCCATAGAAAGTCGTCCCACGTAGAGGGCGTAGCCACCGCGCCCTTCACCAGGACTAGGATGGGGATGAATAAAGTTGGGTTTGACGACAATCTTCTCTGCTGGAATCCCGCCCTCAATGAATTTCTGCCGAGCAAACTCAGTCAAGGCAATGTAGGCATCCACCATGTTTGTCCAAGTTCCTTTGGCACGGTGTACGGTAAGCATGGTTGCGGTTGCTCCACTGGCTGCACGATTGCCTCGGTAGCAGCTATGTAGAACGCCGGGATAAGGAAAGAACTTCCCTAAGCAGTCCTCGCATACGTGCCCATCCCGGAAAAAAAGGGCGTTGGGGCAGAGGAGACGGTAATTCCGAAGCGTCTGGACTACAGGAACTTTTTCTGCTTTCGCGGCGTAGTAAACTGAGGGAGAGATTAAAGGGAAAAAATTCTGGACATGAACTACATCGTAGGTTGATTTCCGAAGCTGCTGTTTGACAGTTTGATGAGCCTCCCTAGACCAAACAGTTCTTAGTGCTAACTGTGCCCCACCTTGCTCTGCAACGCGATCATTGTGTTCCTCATAGGCATCAACCTGGTGTCCCATCTCCCGCAAAAGGCGTTCTTCCGACTCGCGGGACTCATCTTCCCCACCGCGAATTTGATAATTATTATGTATGCTGAGAATGTGCATATCTTTAGTTCGTGCAGACTTGCTTAAATAGATACCTAGTCTGGAGATTTTTTAGTTTTGTTGAAGACTAAGTTTGCGTTTGCATATTCCATTTATAGGAGCTGTAATTTTGCTAAAATGATTGGTACTTATTAAGGTGGCCTCAGTCGAGACTAACCCTTAGATTCAAGTTTGGCAGTGAGAAAAAAGTAGGATATCGAGTAAGAAAAGAGGTTAAAAAGTAAAGAGCGATCGCTCTCTACACTACCGCCCCACTTTAAATTTCCCGAATTAGGGTTACTAGCAACAGGAAAAGGGACTGAGTTCAAAGGTTTCCTTGCAAAACATTCCGATAAATCTCTTCTAAAACCAAGTTCTGCTTGGAGCGATCAAAATTGGCTCGCATGTGTTCCTGTCCCCTAACACTAAAGCTTTGCCAAAGCTCGCGGTCTTTCAACAAGCACAAACTGTATTCAGCAAGCCCGTCCTCATCTCGTTCAGTGGCTAGAAAACCCGTCTCCCCATGAACCACTCCCTCCGGGATGCCTGCATGAACTGTACTGACTACTGGTAATCCCATTGCTTGAGCCTCAAGCACGACAGTAGGAAGTCCCTCCGAATCTCCCTGGGAAGCGGTAACACTGGGTGCTGCTAGTAGAGAGGCGCGATTCATCCAGCTTTGTACAACATGGTAGGGCTGTGCTCCTAAGAACTGGTAGCGATGGAGTAACTTGGTTGCTAACGCTTCCAACTCTGCCCGCAGTGGTCCATCGCCAATCATGACTAGTTCCACATTGGGTAGCACTGATTGCACGCGAGCCATTGCTCGAATGAGGTACTCACCCCCCTTTTTTTCCGTTAATCGACCCACAAAAAGAACGGCTGGTTCGCGAGGGAAATTGGGGTCTGGGCAGAAGTTAGCAGTATCTATACCGTGGTAGTGAACTGCGATTTTATCGGGTGGAAAGCCCTGTTCGATCAGTTTTTCTCGAATAAATTTAGAGACGGCAATAAACAGTCGAGTCTCGCGCTGGAGGGCTTCCAAGCGGCGGAAGTAAATCCAGTGGTTGAGGGAGGAGTAGCGGGAATACTCCACCTTGACTGTGGCATCGGCACCTCGAAAGTGGACTATTAGGGGGACTTGGAGCGATCGCGCCCATGGAAGAGCCAACGCCCCACTGAGACCAAATTGGGCATGAATAAGAGCAGGATTCAACTGCTGGACTTGTCGAGCTAGTCTGGGGGCAAATCCTGAGAGCTTGAATAAGCCCTCCTCTGCCTTACCGAGCAAACTGCCCCGATTGATAACCAAGGAGCGTTCCGGGGGCAAATTTAGCCCTTCAACTAGGCGCGAACCTACGTAGTAGGGCGTAAACTGTTGCAGTCCTTCTCCCAGAGCCTGAATGAAAGTCTGAGAAGGAGGCAGCAGGAGGCTGCTGAAAAAAACGACATTTCGATTAATCATGGTTCATACTTCCTACCAGAAGGATTCCCGCAATTTTTCCTGCTATTAACACTTTTCATCGAGAATTTCTTCATAAAGCTGTGCCAAACGCTGACCTTTCCTTTCCCAGTTAAATACCTCGCTGACCCGTTTCTGTCCCGCCCCTCCCATATGGCTTCGTAGTTCCGAGTCGTTAGCTAAACGAACCATCGCCTCGGCTAAATCGGGCGCTACTTGCTCGGGGGTACTTGCAGGGATTCTGAAGCCTGTTTCCTCTGTTACCTGTGAAGCCGGTCCTCCGAGATTTAGGCAGATTATCGGTCGCCCGAGCGACATCGCTTCGAGGCACACCCAGCCTCCCGAGTCATGCAGACTGGGATGAACTAGTGCCAGACATTCACCCAGCTTCTGCAAAGTTTGCTCCCGTGGCAACTTCCCCCAAAACTTCACTTGGCTAGCAATTCCCAACTCCTCAGCTAGAGCTTGCAAGCGCTCCTGTTCTGGTCCCTCGCCTAAAATCCAATACTCAGCATCATTGGGCAAATTCGCCAGAGCAAAAGCACGGAGTCCCAAATGAAGTCCCTTCCAGTGCAAAAGTCTTGCCATACTAATAAACCGAACTGGAGAACTTTCAGGCATGGCAAACTGGGCAAGGTGCGCAATTTCTGTTTTTGATAAACCTGATTCGGAGAAAACCTGCACATTTTTTGCACCCATTTTCTGTAATCGCTCCGCCGTATCCTTAGTCGTCGCCCGGACTAAGACACTCCGCCGTGCCGTCAAGCGAGCAAACGGGTCGCGCTCGCCTAATCGGTGAGCCAGGGTTCGCAAAGTTTCATAAACCTTTCCGCGAAACGGGAAATCTTGCCAGAAACCCCTTGGTGCAGATTCTCCGCCTCCCACTGGTCCCCAAACAAAAGGAACTGGCAGAAGCGAGAGAAAACTCGGCGAGGAATATCTGACATAAGTGACGTGATGAATGAGGTCGAAGCCCAATTCCTGATGTAGCTTCCCGGCAGTGAAGTAGGCACTCATTTGCCAGAGATAGTAGTGGAGTTGCACCAAGTTTTGTCCCTGATTCAACTGCTGCATCCACCCAGGCAACGACCAACTCGCGAACCAGGTTCCAACCCACCCCTGGCTCTGACCCCTCGCCTGGTCTACAGGCATAGGCGGAAACTAGAACCTTTAAGCACTTCATCTTGCACTTAATTCCTCAAAACAAAACTTGGATAAAACTGGCAGTTACTTGAATAACTACACTGCTTTCAGTAGTAATCTGATATATACAGAGAAGCCTGAAGGCAAAACACTATCATATTCAATCCATGAATTCTCCAGTAACTGGCTTTAGTCTACAGAACCACTCTATTTGAGAAGAGCTTGTTTATAAGCACGGAAATCGCGCTTATGATAACGCCAGTTATTAAACTGCCTAGCACTAAAGTAAGCCAAACTTCTCAAGGGAGTAAACAACTGCGACCTTAACCAAGAGAACTCAATGTAATAGCCATATTGATGTAAGTAAGGAGTAGAAAATAATTCAAAAATGAATCTGTCCTTTTTTGACATATTGTCTAGATACTTTTGGGTGTTGTTACTATCAACACCTCCTTTGATTTTGGCATGAATGTTTATTTTATGTTCCGGTAATATCAAATCTTTATTTTTGTTAGAATCTTGATATTGGTTTGACATAGATGGGTCGTATTCAATCTCCAAGAATGCACAAAGTTTTTTCAGTGTATCTTCCGAACGGCTCAATATATCTTCGTATCTCAGCTCATAGATTGAAGGGTCATGAAACTCTTCAACACGTCGGAGACCATCAATCCAATAAAGTGCAGATTGAATAACACCTTTTGGACCAAATTTAGCGTTACTTTGGCTCTTTAAGTGAACTTTTTTGTAGGACAAATGGACATCTCTACCATCTCGCACTAGGTGTATTATTTTAGCTTCTGGATATACGTCTAGGATGCGGTTTATATTAGCAATTAACACAGGAGTTTTTATGCCCCATTGCAAATTTTCTAACCCTTCTTGTTTTAAGTAAGCTTCATAAATTGCAGAATTAACTGTTGGAAAAGTTTGAGGAGCATGCTCTTTCAAATATGAAAGCAAATAGTTTTCTGTTAAGCCCCATCCATCATTTTGAGAAGTCCTTATAAAAAATCTTACTATTTCTCTGTAATCTTCTTCGTTGAAAGACTGTTTGTTCTTATAGAATGGATAGGCTCTTGCAATAAAATCACTCTCGTGAGGAATATGTATTTGATTGCTAGCATTTAATATTCCTCTTAATAAAGTAGTTCCTGATCTACCTGAACTTACAATAAATACAGGTGATAGTTTAGTTTCTGGTTTTTTATCCATGCTTTTTAAAAGACTCATTCAAAACAATAAATATTGGGATCTAAAAACTTTATTAATTAATTAACTTCCTAAAACAAATGATGTTACTTTGCCAAGAAACTTCGCTGCAGCCTCTGGGGTATACTGCGCCATTAACTGCTCTGATTTGTGACCCATTGATGCAGCTAGGTCTGGGTCATTGATAAAACGGCGCATCAACTCAGCCAGTTTGGCAGGCTCGTAAGGATCTTGCCTAAAACCATCGCTTCGAGCAATACCAGACCCCAAGTGTCTTCCAGGGTGGGGAGAACAAAAACATCAGCTTTGCGGAAGTAGGCACCCAAATGGTTGTAATCAACTCGCCCAGCCCACTGCACGCACTTGGTCAAATCATTTTTTTGAGTGAAGTTTTCTAGTTCCTCCCGCTGCGGACCATCGCCCACAACGAGTAAGGTATAGTCCTCACATCCCTGCCGCTGGAGGATGGCGCACGCCTCCAGTAATCGGTCGAGTCCCTTCCTGGGAATAATGCCTCCTACAACAATAAACACTGGTTGCTGCAACTGGGGAAAACTGGGCTCTTCTAAGTTTCCCGACAGCGAGTTGGCAGCAGGAACCTCATAGGGTTGAACAAAAACACGACTTTCTTCTGCCTTCAGAACTTTGGTGAGATAGGCTTTGCCAGCGTGACTATTGCTGATGCAGGCATCTGCCGCCCGAACCATTGCCCGCCGCACGGCTAGACGCACTGCTGAATTGCGATAATCCACACTGGGTGAACTGCCTTCGTAAGCAATGACAACTTCCCATTTGCCTAGTGGCTTTGACAGCAGTGCCAACAGTGTCCACATGCCGAAGGAGTTGGAGAAGATGACGTGGGGCTTAAATTGGAGTAATCGATTAACAATGTTGAGCGGCAGGTACGTGAAACTAGAACCATAGCCTGTTGATGCTTTCGCAAGCGGTATGACTTTCCTCTGCCCGACGACTTCAACAGTAAATGAGTCCTCAAACCCGGAAGCGTAACCACGCCAATTTGCAGCAAAAGCGGTCATTTTTGGGAACAGCTTTGCCAATTCACTCAAAGTGGGATGCCAGTAGTAAAAGGCTGATGTTAGCAGCCATGCAATGCGAAGATCGGCATTGCTATTAACCTCAAGGCAATTTTGAACATTTCCCATTTTTCCTCTCCAGAAATAGCTAGATGAATCTTTCCCTGTTTAGTAGCCCACATACAGCATTGCTTTGCCAAGGGTATCGAGAGTCCGGGTCTCGCCATTGCGCGTTTCCTGTACCCAGATTTGGATGGGATTGCCCCCGAAACTCCGCTCTGCCAAACCCACCAGACAGATGGCAGACTGATTGTTAATAAAGGCGGGGTCAATCTTCTCGCCGCCGGTGGAGTAGAGAAAAGCACCGAGGACTTCTGTTCGACCGCCGTTAATAGTCTTGACAATGGTGCCGGGTCGCTCGGTCTTGAGTCCGAGAACCCAGAGGCTGCCGCCGTCATTGATAATCTTGGCGTCGTCACTAGTTTGCTGAGTATTCGTTTCCTGATTGAGTTGGCGAGCCCAGACGTTTTGGTTCCGAAAGACGACTGGATTCGCAAAGACCACGTCATCAATAAACAAATCCCCGGTGCCAGTGCTGGTATTGGCGTAATTCGGATTCTGCAAGCT